>JBAUJD010000797.1:0-4461 GCA_049683515.1 Thermosynechococcaceae cyanobacterium
GGGTAAGGCATAGCTCTAGAGCCCTCTTGACTAACAGCCAACTCTCACTTCATCTGTTGGCGAAGGTATTGCAAAAACCTGATCATATTTCTTGGGCACAAGTCTTGAGAAAGGTTGCCAATCTAGGCGCGGTACATCCTAGACAGACGGTTGAAAATTCCTCATGATTTGGCGAAGGTATTGTTTAGGAGAGGATATTGTTCAGGGGCAGATAAAAATATAAAAACAATTCAAAGTCCCTCGCTCAATTCTGGGCGAGGGACTTTGGGTGAGGGTCATGCAGTATGTTTACAAAAGTGGGATGTCCCCTAGCCCTAATGAATTTTGAGAAGAATCATGCACTTATCTGAGCGTCGATCCATTGCTTTGCGCGCCTAATCGCTTCTTTCCGAGATCTTGCATAGGGCACGGCCACAGCGCAACCAAAAGCATGGCTTACCCAAACTGAGTACGTCGTCTGTTCGTCCATCTCCCCTTGGTCTAATTCAACCTTCCAGCCTCGGTAGTCAAAGGTGAGCACGATATGAGGGTAATCAGGCTCGATCATTGCAGGAACACTTAAAAGAGTGACAAATTTTAGAAACTTGCAAAAAACACTTTGGCTTTACATCAGCTTCGTTCCCCACAGCGACCACCGTCGTGACCATGAAATGCTGTGAGGAGCGGATGGCACATACAGAAAACTCAATGATGTGGTGCCAGGGAAGGAGGAGACTTTCACCCCTGCCACATTCACCACTCCGACTATGCGTTGGCTAAGTTTTGAGCTGCGAAATCCCAATTGATAAGCTTTGTCAAAAAGGTTTCGATGTAATCTGGGCGTCTATTTTGAAAATCTAAGTAGTAAGCATGTTCCCAAACATCCATCGTGATCAACGGATGATGACCATTAATCAAAGGATTTTCAGCGTTCGCAGTTTTAGTTACTTTGAGCACGTTATCTGCTAGAACTAACCAAGCCCAACCACTTCCAAACTGGGTTGCGCCTGCAGTTTTAAATGCTTCTACAAACTGATCAAAGCTGCCAAAGTCTGCATCAATCTTTTGGGCAAGTTCTCCTGTCGGCTTGCCGCCACCGTTTGGCTTCATACTGTTCCAATAGAATGTATGATTCCAAGCCTGCGCCGCATTATTAAAAAGACCTGCCTTAGTCGAATCATTGGCAACTGTCTTAATAACTGATTCAATAGACTGATGTTCTAAATCAGCTCCTTGAGCTGCAGTATTGAAATTTTTGACGTAAGCAGCATGGTGCTTATCGTGGTGAAATTCTAAAGTACTCTTAGAAATATGAGGTTCTAAGGCTGTGTATTCGTAGGGTAAAGCTGGTAGTTCGTAAGCCAAGATTCAGCTCTCTGGTAAAATTCTTAAATCCGCAAACTTAATATACAACCTAACCAGTAGAGATGCTATGCCCCTAGGGGGGACTTTTATCTTCAGTATCCTGAAAGCCCTACAGACAGTTAAGCCCGACCAAAATCTT
Source organism: Thermosynechococcaceae cyanobacterium (assembly GCA_049683515.1). Taxonomy (GTDB): domain Bacteria; phylum Cyanobacteriota; class Cyanobacteriia; order Thermosynechococcales; family Thermosynechococcaceae; genus RCC1774. The sequence continues at coordinate 1,484 of JBAUJD010000797.1, forward strand.
GGTCGGGCTTATTAATAGGATTTGACTATCTGTATAATCAATTTTTAGAATGTCAGCAAAGCCTGCACCTGGCCGATAATACCCTGCCCTGTCAATATCTCCGTGACAACGGCGAGGGAGAAACCAATCATGGCGAGACGACCGTTCCAAGCTTCTGAGAATTTTGTAAAGCCAGTGGAATTTTCTTGATTTTGCATGGGAATAACCTCTAAAAGCTGTGTGTTTGAATCGGTATCATGTCATCTATCATTCGATAGATGCTTTAGGACTTTTGCCCTAAACATAGAAAAATGTTGATAAAGATGAGCTTATTTCTACAGGAGGTGTAAGGCATGTAGAAAGCCTTGACCTGTAATCAGCTCTTCAGCAAGGGCAATGACTAAGCCCATCATGGCGAGACGGCCATTCCAAGTCTCTGAAAACTGTGTAAAACCGGCGAATTTTCCTGAACTGTTCATATCGAGATACTCCGTATGTTTTGTTGACTCACTACATGACTGAATCAGTAAGTAAAAGGTACTGATTCAAACTTCATGAACCAATGTTAAGAAAGATATTTAATTTTGTCAACAAAGTCTTGTCAAGTTCACAAGACAATGGATTCAAGCTCTTTGTATTGCAAGAGATTCGCTTTTGTGGATTGTCTTTTGTCTGGTTTTTGCCAGCAGGCGCTATCCAGGGCACAGCAGTAGCCGACCGATTATGACGGGGAGGCGAATGAATGGCGGGTATGGGCTGATTTTTGAGCGATCGCATCCCTCTCACCCCCCTTCTGTTCAGAATTTGAGGCTTAGTAACAGCTTTTGTGAACTCAAGACCTATGCAACTGAGTGCCAGCCCAAAAGAGTATTGGCGCTAAGCAGCAGGCCCACCCACAGCGTCACAAAGGCACTGAGCATAGGCAGATTACGGCGCAGCGGCAGCAGAAAAGGGATCTGCGGCAGTTGCTCAAACCATTGGCGGGTATAAACGGCTGCTAGCCCCAGAGACGTGAGCACGATCGCCAAACCAACGCTAAAGCTGCTCACTAGCAGTAAGCCTAAAGCTGTTTGCTGAAGCGCGATCGCAGACAGCAGCAAAATCAATGCCGAAGGGCAAGGAATCATTCCCCCAGCGACGCCGAGAGCCATTAGAGATTTCCAGGTGATTTTGGGTGGCAGATGGTGATGGTGTGCATGGTGGTCTGAAGCGGAATGAGAATGGACATGATTATCGTGACTGTGGGTTGCATGGACATGATCGTCGTGACTGTGGCCTGCGTGGGCGTGGGATGGCTGATGGGCTGGTTGGTGCGATCTCTGTTTTCTAAGCCGTAAAAAGAGCCAGACACCAACGCCAGTAACCATCAAGCCGCTCCCTAAGCTCAAGAACGGATAAAACTGTTCCGGCACAATGTAGCGAGAGAGCAGGAGCGCGACAAACCCCAAGACAAACACCGTAAATGTATGGGTGACGGTTGTAATCAAGCCCAACAAGAGAGCGTGCTTAGGCGTACTGTGCGACCCCACGAGGTAGGCCGTTACCATCGTCTTGCCGTGCCCCGGCGAAAAAGCGTGTCCCGCTCCAAAAAGAGCCGCTAGCCCCGTACTGGTCAGGACGAGGGCTGGCGTCAGATTTTGAGGTAGTAAAGCCTCAAGGTCTAAGATATGTCCCGGATGTGCCAAGGCAGGACGTGGCATTAGCGCCGTCATCATCGCCAACAGCATCACTATCCAATATCTAGTTCGCATGCTTCACTCCTGCTGCAGCTTTGCGGCAATTATCCAGCAACCCTAGCAAGCTCTGTCAAGAGATCGCAAATAACGGCCTTTTTTCCCTTAATTTTCCGTCTGGATACCCCCCCCCTGCATTACGCTGTCTGAACTCTAGTGCTAAATTATGAGACACCTTGACTGATGCTTATCAGATGCAGGTCAAATTTAATAAACATTTTTAATAACACCTCTCTTTAGAACTCTGACATTTTGCAAATTGTAGATATCGGCTATCTGCCTTTCTAGGCATTGTCTCTACCTTCGACTCAGACGCAGCCTGCTCTACCTCTAGATAGATGTTTTGAGACCCGATTTGCTCCTATAAGTTTCTTGATGGATTGAAGTTGCCCAATGACGAAGTTGATGTCTATGCGATCGCTGATCTTTATGACGGCCCTATGCTCTGGCTTGCTGATGAGCTGTCAGTCATCGGAAAACCCTCAAGGTTCAAATCCTGCAGCAGATTCAAGCCCCACCGATTCAGGGGCGCAGGCCGATGGGGAGGCCGGAACGCTCCAGGTCGCGGCCAATGGCGAAGACTTTGTGCGCCAAGGCTTTACCTCGAAAGATGGCTGGAAGATTAGTTTTGATCACGTCTACGTGAATTTAGCGGACGTAACCGCCTACCAGACCGATCCCCCCTTTGACCCCGATGCTAAAGACCCTTTGCAGGCCAAATCTGAAGTAGCCATTCCGGCGCAAACGGTAGACCTCGCGGCTGGCGACGAAAGTGCAGCCCCCATTACCGTTGGGGAAGCAGAAGCACCGGCAGGTCAATACAACGCTTTGGCCTGGAAGATGGCTAAAGCCACAGATGGACCCGCAGCGGGACAGACTTTAGTCCTGGTGGGTCAAGCCAGCAAAGACGGGAAAACCGTTGACTTCACCCTCAATGTTGACCGTGAGTTCGCCTACACCTGCGGAGAATTTGTGGGCGATGAGCGCAAGGGTGTCGTCCAGCCCAGTGAAGCCGCTGATCTAGAGGCCACCTTCCATTTTGACCATGTATTTGGCGATGGCGAACTCCCCGCCGATGACGAGATGAATGTTAAAGCCTTGGGCTTTGCTCCCCTGGCTTCAATCTCGGATGGATCGTCATTGAAGGCTAATTGGGCCACCCTCAAACAAAAGCTAGACCCGAAGGATTTTCAAGCCCTAGATACGGCTCTGGTGGGCCTCGGACATGTCGGCGAAGGTCACTGTCGATCTGAGCAAACAACCGCG
>JBAUJD010000798.1:0-6091 GCA_049683515.1 Thermosynechococcaceae cyanobacterium
GTCGGCACCCCTATCGCTGCAGACAGATCGGCCAAACTAGAAAGATCGTCAGGCACCCTAATACCTGCCGTTACGCCCACCGGAGTTCTGGTGAGTTCATACTCTTCATCGGGAATAGTACGGGCAGTGGGGCTATTTTTGGTATTGATAATATCTTCGACCCAAACGACGCCATCGACACTGTTGCCACTGGCGCACCCACCTCCTGAGGTTTGCAAGTGCAGGTCCGATTCAGGGTTATAGATAAATGCGTTCTGAATACAGGCCGTATCGTAGAGATTAATTTCCCATTCGGCCACCATGAAAATCCGTAAGTCTCCGGCTTGGGGCGGTTTGCCATCTTGCCGGATATTGATGATTCGAGAAGAACCCTCCATCTCAAATTCATCTTCGGTGACATAGATATAGACCGGACCGTTAGTAGTATCGACGGTAACGGTGTCGGTATTTTTCAGTTTCACTTTTTTGACTCTATAGTACCTGGTATTGCTGACGCCAGATAAGCTTAGGTTCCCTTTCAGCTCGCCTAAGTTTGTCACAGACGCACCGGGAGGCGGTGTCAAGCGAAGCATAGGACTCATTGAGCAGGCAATGATTTTGCCATCGACCAAGTCGTTATTAAAGCCATCTAAACTCCCTGACCACAGCGCATTGCGATAATCGGGACGAGCTGAATCACCTTGGGCCGCCGAAGCAGTGAACCGATTGTCTCCAGAGAGGTTGGGGTCGTAGTAAGCATTGCCATACCGTCCTGAAATTCTTCGCCCTCGCAACGCTAGGCGATCGCTCACCAACACCCCAGGGAAATCGACGAGGTCTGAGCGAATGGATATTGTGACGGCAACATAGGAGACGTATGCGCCCTGCTTCCCTTCCACCAGTAAAGTGCCGGTCTGTTTGTCTGGGTTATAGCGATAGGCTTTCAGTGTATAGGTTCCGGTCGTGCTGGTATCGGTATAGGTAATGCTCGGTGGCGCGCTAGGGGCTGGCATACAGGCTGATGCTGTTGCCGAATAGGTACTCCATTCATTGACTAAGCTGTTTTCTTCATCACCACTATTGGGAACACCATCAATTCCTAAGTAGGTCTGATTTGTCTTGGGATTAAGGGTGTCGTAGTTACGAGTTAACAGAACAGCGTTGTTTTTTTGGGTCAGTTGAGCAAGGACTCGGGCAATGCCGCCTTCGGTCACGGCAAAGCTAGCTCCTGTTTCTCGGCGCTGAAAGGCCGTAGAGCGATCGCTCTGGGCCACCATAATCGTAGACATCCCAATGATCAGCATCACAAAACCCAAGCCCATCGCCAAGGGAAGCGCAAAGCCTTGTTGTTTGAAGGAACGGTTGTGCCACTGCTTGAGATAAAGGAGAAGAAGTATGCGAGTCACCAGGGGTTTTTAATCTCTTGCCTGTATTGTTTCAGACCGAGTGAGCTGAGCGTAGCCCAGAGATAAAGCCATCCATTCCTCCCAGTCTTTTCTATTATGTCCCAATCAAAACACTGATCCCTCATTGATTCTACGGATCTTGAACTGCCTAAACCACAGGGAATACGCTTTCTCAGTGATGATTGCTGATGGTTTGAGCCGCAGCCATTGCCAGTCTTTGATCCAATGTCATCGATTCAGTTGAGGGTGTCCGGCTATTCCCAAGACTGTAGATCTTCTATATCGAGTCGATCATAAGTGATAAAAGTCTCGCGGGTATTGATGGCAGTGACTTCAGAACGAGGAATGGGTCGATCTTTAGCAGGGGTGTGATCATGCTCAGAAGGCGGGCAGACTGTGGCCTGCGCCGTAGCTTGCTGTAAAGATATACGTTTTTGCTCTAGGCGTTGACGGAGTTGTTGAGTTGCAAAGGCAGCCTTCCGTCCGGCCACCGTTCGCTGGGGCAGAATGATGTTACTCATCAAGAACTCAATGGTTTGCTCTTTGAGCCAACCCCGCTTCACCAAAATTTCTCCAAATCGTAGTCCGGTGGCTTGCTGATCACAAAGAGCAACTTCCACCTGGGCCGTGCTCAATAGGTCTGCCTCAATCAGATAATGCCCCAATCTTTTCAACCGCGAGAAGGGGCGCTGCTCCTGTGATGCGGGGGGGGCGAATACCTCTAATGGGGGCGGAACAGTGCGAACAGGCTCTTCGGCGACAATCGGCTGACATGGCCCAGACTCTGGCTGTAGCCAACTAACACGCTCAAGGGCATGGAGCTTTAGGGTCTCACCCAAGGTCCGAATCGTGAGGGTTCCCTGGTGACTGGTCAGCGCTTCAATGGGGTGCCAGCGGCCCTGGTTCAAAACGAGCATGGAGCCTGGGGAGGCTTGGGAGCGCCCATTTAGCCACCAGGCCTGGAGAATATCTAAGGCATCGGAAAACTGAACTTGATAACCCGGCGGTACTGAGATAGCTTGATAGTCATAGAATCCTGACAGTCGCGACTTCGCTGTGGGTAATAAGCCTGCTGTGACCATCACGGTGTGGACCGTTTGCCAAAAAGGGGAGGGGTACCGCACCGCCACAGGGCGATCAGAGAAGCGTGAGAGAGCGACAATTCCACCGGATGATGCGATCAGCTGCAGTGCGTCTGTGGTGGCTTCAATGTTGAGGTCTGAGTTCGAGAGACAAGCAGGCTGGTGAGTGACGAGTTGCTTCACAAAAGCCTGAATGAGGGTGACGTTGTCCATGGGGCGACGGGCGGCGATACTGAAATGGCGGCAATCTAAACCATCATAGGTCTGGTTTTGGCTTGAATCAAAAAAGTTATGGTGACAAGCATGCTTAGGCAGATAGAGCTGCGGGCGGGATTCCGGTGGGGATAGAGGCAATCAGACGTTTGGTGTACTCCTCCTGAGGAAACTGATAGACGGTCTCTGCAGGGCCAATTTCTTCAATTTTGCCCCGATTCATCACCATGATGCGATCGCTCATGAACTTCACCACGCTCAAGTCATGGGAAATAAAAATATAGGTCAGCTCAAATTCTTTTTGCAGTTCTTTGAGTAAATTCAGAACCTGAGCCTGCACTGAGACATCAAGGGCCGACACCGATTCATCGCAGATAATGAACTTGGGGTTGAGGGCGAGGGCGCGGGCAATACAGACGCGCTGCCGTTGCCCACCCGAAAACTCATGGGGGTAGCGGTTCATCGCATCGGGGCTGAGGCCCACTCGTTCGAGCAGGTAGGCGGTGCGATCTCGCATCGCTGATTTTGTCTTCACCCGTCCGTTCTCGGTGGCAATGCCCCCGGCAATCTGCATCGGCTCCATAATGGCGGCCCCAATACTCATGCGGGGGTCGAGGGAGCTATTGGGGTCTTGAAAAATAATCTGTAGGTTTTGCCGCAAAATTCGCAGCGCTTTCCCCCGCAGGGCGGTGATGTTGTTGCCGTCAAAATTAATGAATCCATTTGTGGGTTCAATCAGACGCACGAGGGTACGACCCAGCGTGGTTTTACCACAGCCTGATTCCCCGACCAGACCGAGGGTTTCACCGGGGTAAACGTCAAAGGTGACGCCATTGACAGCGGTGACATAGCGAGCCGCCCGTCCGAATAAGCCCCGCACCGGAAAGAACACCTGCAGATCTTTGACCCGCATCAATGGATCGCGTTTTTCTAGGTCCGCCAGCCGCTGCTGCATTGCCGCTTCAGAGATCTCCGTGATTTGAAAGGGTGCAGAGGCAGCGGTGTCCTGTGGCTTCGGTGGCATTCCTGCCGTCACTACTGGAGCGGGTTCAGCCGCCGCCATAAAGTCGCTGATAGTGGGTAGGTAGGCGAGACGTTTGTCGGGTTGGGGGCGACAGGCCAATAACCCCTGCGTATAGGGATGCTGAGGGTTATTAAAGATATTTTGAACCGTCCCTACTTCGACAATTTTGCCTTGAAACATAACGGCGACGCTATCGGCAATTTCAGCAATGATGCCAAGGTCGTGGGTGACAAAAATAATCGACATGCCTCTGCTCTTGCGCAAGTCCCGCAGCAAATCTAGAATCGTCGCCTGCACCGTCACATCTAAGGCCGTAGTGGGTTCGTCTGCAATCAAAATTGCCGGATCGCAGGCGATCGCCATTGCAATCATGACCCGTTGAAGCTGTCCCCCTGACATCTCGTGGGGGTAGCGATCGAGATAGGACTGCTTGCGTTGGTTAATCTGCCGCAGAACCTCTGCATCATTGGGGTGTGCTGAACCGTCAAGCCCCGCCAGATATTGCTGCTTGAGTTCATCATCACTGGGAATGAGCTTTACTTCTTGCAGCCGCGCGATCGCGCTTCGTCGAGCCTCTGCCTTAGAAATATCTTTGTGAAGCCGGAGCGCCTCAATAATCTGAAACCCGCAGGTATAGACTGGGTTCAAGGAACTCATGGGTTCCTGAAAAATCATCGAGATCTGCGCGCCGCGATAGCGCTGCATCTCTCGCAGGGGAAGCTCTAGCAGATTAATGGGTGCGTCCCCTTGCTCGGTCCGCCCGTGAAACCAAACTTCGCCCCCCAAAATCTCACCGGGTGGACTGGGCACGAGGCGCATGAGTGACAGCGAAGTCACAGATTTACCCGAACCCGATTCGCCGACAATCCCTAGGGTTTGACCCCGCTGGAGGATAAAGGAAATATCATCGACGGCCTTAACGGGCTGAGTCTCCGTTTTGAACTGTACCTGTAGGTTGCGAACGTCCAGGATAGGGTTGGGCATAGCAGATAGAGATTGAAAATAACTCTCTAGTATCTTAAGCCAGTTAACAATTCAGCCGATCAGTTGCGTCGAATTCTGATCACAACCGATCCTCTCTCAGACCTAAATTTGGGTCACACAGGATGGAGAATGATGCGCGGATCCCAGCCCCATAACTTTTTTCTTACAAAAAATTAATCTTTCCCCACTTGAACACATAAGAAAGTTATGTAAGTATGCTTATGTAATGCGTTTTCAGTGTTCTGCTCCTCTGTTGCAGGTCAATTGAAGGCACTTCAAATTTATGAATTTGTTCAGCTCAGATTTCTAGTCACCAAATCAATAGATGTCTTGATCACCCTTCTAAGTGCTTGGGGGAAGCCTTGGAAATTCAGTGCATCAATGCATTTCTGTCCTTTGTAGAGGCTTGCTTCCCATGGATTCAACGTTTCAAAATGCTGCAGATCCCCTCCTGAATGGGTATGCATCTCTAAACGTCTCAGGCTATCAACTGATTCGCAGCAATGGTCAGGTTGCTTCATTCTCATCCGCTGGGGTGCTTGCTCTAGACGGCTTGGTCGCTCATTTAACATTGGATGAGGCCACGGATGACAAAGCCAAAAAGGATAAAAAAGCCAAAAATGTAGCGGCAGGCGGCAAGCAAGATCTCGGTGAGCTAAAAAATGGTGCCACTTTTACGAATATCGGTGGTGGCTTAGGAGGGGCAGTCTCTTTCGACGGCGTCGATGATTATGTCAAGGTTAAAAAATCAGACGAACTCAATAAAGATGTTCTGAGCCAGCGCACGGTTTCCATCTGGTTTCAAGTGGATGATAAGACTGTTGGCGATCGCAAACAGGTCATCTACGAAGAAGGCAGCGAAGCAGAAGGGCTGAACATCTACATCGATAACGGTCGCCTCTATGTCGGCGGCTGGAATGAGCCAAAGGATGACAAGGGTAAAGAGGGGAGCTGGACTGGAACTTATGTATGGACTGATAAAATTACGTCAGGCGACTGGCACCACGTTGCTTTAGTCCTGGATGCAGAGTCAGGAAACTATGACGTTGCCCCCAGTACGCTGCTGGCGTATTTAGATGGCGAGAATTTTGGCGAAGGTCGTGGATCCCAGCTCAAAAAGGATCGAGATGAAATTACGTTGGGGAATGTGGGCAAGTCAACTCAGTTCCATGACGGTGATGTAGAGGGCAAAGATGTCGAGGGTCACGGCCTGGGCGGACAGATTGCAGATGTCCAGATTTATAACCAGGTGCTCACAGCCAATCAAATTGCCGCCCTCGCGGGTCGATCTAGCACTCCGACCCCCTCCCCGATTCAGTTTGAAGTTCGTAGCTTAGACGGCAGCGGTAATAATCTGGGCAATCTAACCCTAGGACAGGCGGGGACTCAGTATGGCAGAGTTG
>JBAUJD010000799.1:0-6468 GCA_049683515.1 Thermosynechococcaceae cyanobacterium
GGCAAGAAATTTGCAGGTGTTGTCAAAAGCCATAGGCACAATACGCGCGTTGAATGAAAGCTGAAGGCAGCTTCAACCCAGCATAGCTCTGCAGTCACAAAAAAGGCTGCTAGCTGAGACAAAGTAGTCTCAGCTAGCAGCCATCGATTGTATTCAATGTTGACCAATACTGACGTTATGCCTGAGACGGATCGAAGGTCGGGAGACCAATGATGTTCTCATAGGCGGCTGCCATGGAACAAAGACAGATAGGGATCGTAAAGAAAATCCCAATACCACAGGCGATCGCACCTGCAAGGTAAAGAAGAAACAGCACAACACCAAGGGCAAAGAATGAGAACCAACTTTTCCCAATCAGTTTGCGGCTACTTTCCATCGCAGGCCAAAACTGCATTTTTTTGCCAATCACTAAAGGGATGGCAAAAACATATGAAACGCTTAAGTAAACAACACCAATCAAGCCGATTAAAAGAATAATGCTGCCGATGCCCATTATTACAACATTCGGCTGACCATCGGTTGCGGCTGCCGCGATGATACTGCCATATACCATAATGAGGCCAGGCAGATAGCAGATCAGCATTAAAAGAGAAGATACCAAAGAAGTCAAAAAGACGGGTAAGAAGTAGGTATTTTGAAATCCCTTGAAGAAATCACCAAACTCTACAGACTGCCCCTTCATTAACTTAAAGGCAACAATATAAAATCCAGCAAGAAGGGGGCCAGAAATGATTGCAACACCAATGCTACCAATAATAGGGATGAAAGATAGAACAATTAGGGCAAGGAACATCAGCACTGTATAGCCAACAAACCCTCCCAAGTTTTGTTGAAAAATCTCCCAGCCTCGACTGATGAAGCCTCCAATATCGACGGTATAGCCTCGTTGCATCACGGCATTGAGATCATCTTGTCCTGAACTAGTCATAATTTACCCCGTACATACCACATGAAATTTTGAATTGAAACTGGATGTTAGTGCCTCCGAAATCGAACTCGACTGAGAAAGAACAACAAAAAACCAGCTTGACAGGCTAGCAGCAAACCAATGCAGGTGAGCGTGACATTGATATCTAAGCTGTAAACGACACTAAAGCCTCCCATACAGATTAAAGCAATGCCGACGAGCAGAATTCGCTTTTTAGATCGAGGCGATATCATCGACCTGATTCTCAACCAAAGGTTAACCTCAACTCTTCACTCACCCCGTTTCGATGATAGTAGAAAGAGTGCTTTCAAAGTTCTCTGGATAACCTAAAACTAGTAATCGGAAAAAATAATACCCAAAATACGCGACGATGCTTAAGACCTGAACATCTCTACGGCAGATGGATTGAGTGTAAAAAGTAATCCACCGATGATTTGTCTTTAATTCAATCGCAGTATGTACAACAATGATCGCAAACAAAGCAAAAAGAACAGGCCCAAAGAGATGAAACGAGACAGCTTGCTGCCAGTGCCCCTGTGAGATCGCAACAAATGATCGGGTCATGCCACAGGTAGGGCAAGGAATACCCGTCAAATGGAGTATCGGACACGCTAGAAAGGGAAGCCGATACCCATTGCCATAGGGAATAGCCCCCAGCAGTGGCACTGAACAGATCCCCAATAGCCCCCACCGGTTGCGGCAGGCACGGGGACAAAGGAAATGACCTCTAGTTGCAATTGAGTAAGTCATGGCTGAGTCGCAAAGGCGAATCCGTCCTTACGCTAGTGGGAATCGCGCGGCATTCATCAGAAACGTTATGTTTCTTAAGGACTAGGTAAAAACCAGCGTTCTTTCCACTGGCGCGTTGGCTCTAGTTTAGACTCCTGCTGAGCTTGGCGACGGCTATTGCAAATCGTCTCGGCTGTATCCTGTCGCGTTAAGTCTCGATAGGGGATAGCGGCGCGGGTCTGCAGGTGTTCTTGTTCTTGAAGTGATAGAAGCGCAAAAACCGCCGTGATAGAGGCGACAGTGCCTGGAGATCGTCGGCCCACAGGCTTACTCGCTCCAATCTGGAAGCCTGCTGCCAACAAGCCTGCGCGAACAGCAGCAGAGCAAGAGTAGGTTGCCAGTATTCCGTTTGGGTGTAAACATTGGCGCACCTGTGCTAAAAATTCCACGGTCCAAAGCTGGGGGCAATGGGGCGGTGAAAAGGGATCTAGGAAAACGGCATCGGCAACAAAGCCTGATCGCACCAAAGATTGAATGGTCTGCCGTGCATCGCCAATCAAAAGCTGAGCATTGCAGCCATGATCCACTTGGTGTTCAGTGCTCAGCAGCGTGAGGGTGTCCTGCACACGGGGCGACCAGTGGTGCAACCATTGGTTTGCGATCGCACCCACACAAACCCCCGGATCCGATTCCAGAGCCACTAAAGTCACCTGGCAATCAGGATTCACCTGCCAAATGCACTCCAGGGCCGCAGCACTGTTGTAGCCCAAGCCATAGCAAATATCTAAGATCGTGAGCTGGGGTTGCTTGGCCCGCTCAGGAATGCCCGTGGGGAGCACAAACTTACCCACCGCCTCCTGATAAGCGCCGTGGTGACTGTGAAAACATTCGCCAAACTCACTAGAGAAAAACGTATAGCTCCCATCAGCCGTTAGTCTAGGAGTAAGATTTGGTGTCTCCGCCATGAGTTCAGAATTTAAGACCGTCACGGTATCTCCCCAGTGGTTAAGCGAAAACCATGACTCCGTCGCGATCATCGACTGCCGCTTTTCGCTGCAAGAGCAAGAGTTAGGCCGACAGCAATACGAACTCAACCATATCCCAGGCGCGTACTACTTAGACCTCAACCAAGATCTAGCATCGCCCGTACAAGCTCACGGCGGTCGGCATCCGTTGCCTGATCCTCAGCCGCTTGCCGCCAAGTTCTCAGCGATGGGAATCACCTCTGAAACCCTAGTAGTTGGCTACGATGATAGCCGTTTTGCCTTCGCAGCCCGTCTCTGGTGGCTGCTGCGATATTTAGGACACGCCCAGGTCGCAGTATTAGACGGGGGCCTCTCTGGCTACCAGGCCGCAGGTTATCCCCTGACAACCCAGAGTCCGCCAGTGAAGCAAGGGAGCTTTGTGGCAAGGGTACAGCTCCAAATGGTGGTTGATATCTATGCCGTTCAGTCTCGCGCCCCAGAGGTGGCGCTGGTGGACTCACGAGAGTGCGATCGCTACCTCGGCCAGCGAGAACCCATTGACCCCGTTGCAGGCCATATTCCAGGAGCAGTGAACTACCCCTGGCAAGCTGTCACAGATGAGCAAGGCTATCTAAAACCGGCCCAAGAACTGCGCCAGCATTGGGCTGACCTGAATGCCTCAGAAGTTTTTGTCTATTGTGGGTCTGGCGTTACTGCCTGCGTCAATCTGCTGGCCCTAGAAGCGGCAGGGATTGACGCAGGCAAACTCTATGCCGGAAGCTGGAGTGACTGGTGTTCCTATCCACTCAATCAGGCGTTAGAGGCTCAGATCAGTTAAGGCTGCGAAGCGCCACGGTGACACTTGCTCACTATTGATCGTCGGCTGCGGTTTTTTAATGCCGAGGAAATCAGAGAACCATAACCAGGTACAAAGCATAAGCGTGACGGCAATGGCATGACAGAAAACAGTCACTAGCTTAATTGTTGATTCATCCATTGCATGGACCCCTTTGAAATACTCACCCACACTCCATCCTAACCAATCACAGTCAGATTACTGTGCCTTAGCTCACACAATGAAATAAAAGTTTGATCAGCAAGACCTTTCGTTCGTTTCCGCTCTCGATTAGACTTAACGTTTAAACACATCTTCTTGAATAATTGACAAAGATAGCTTATCGCCTGGGTAACCTACTGTTACAGTCAATCAACGATGGGTTCTCTGCTCCAGTGTCTAAGGCTATTCAACATCAGTCATTCCTGATCCGCGTCCTATCTGCCCTGCAAGTGCGTTCATGCTAACTATTGAGCAACCTAAAACCTTCCCAGTCCTGGGGTTCCCAGTCGCCTGCTTGACGAACTATGTCCAGTGGTTATGTAACCGTGTGGCCCAGGAGCAAGGCACCCACGTGGTTACCCTCAACGCTGAGATGACCATGCTGGCCGAAGAAACGCCTCCATTGGCGACGGTGATTCGGTCGGCGGAGCTGGTGATTCCTGACGGTGCCGGGGTGGTGCTCTATCTACGCCTGTTTGGCGAAAAAGTGCAGCGCTGTCCTGGGATTGAACTCGCGGCCCAGATGCTTCACGAAGCAGCCCAGGCCTCGTGGTCTGTCTTCTTCTATGGAGGCGCTCCCGGCGTGGCCGATGCGGCTGCCGAGAAGTGGAAGCAAAAGGTGCCAGACCTTGCGATCTCAGGGATTCAAAATGGGTTTTTAGCCCCTGAAGACACCGACGATTTTCTACAGCGCCTACAGCAGCTCCAGCCCCGCATTATTTTTGTGGGTCTCGGCGTGCCGCGCCAAGAGTACTGGATTGCCCAACATCGCCACCTGTGCCCCAACTCAACCTGGATCGGCATTGGCGGTAGCTTTGATATTTGGTCAGGACGCAGCAAACGCGCCCCGGCTTGGTTATGTAACAACAACCTCGAATGGGTGTATCGCCTCTACCAAGAACCTTGGCGGTGGCGAAGAATGCTGGCCCTGCCTCGATTTGCCTGGCGCTCTTTATTGGTAAAGCTAAAGTAAGACGTTATGACTCAAGCCCTTCTCCCTTCTTCTGATTTTTTGCCGGAGCCGATTGATCCCTCTCTACAGGTCAGTCCGCAGCCGACGTTAAACCCTTCGAGCTATACGGTTCAGCTTCGAGGCGTCACCAAGATCTATCCAAAGACCAAGTTTGGTCTCGTGGACGTTAATCTTCGGCTCAAACAGGGCAGCTTCTTGTTTGTGACCGGCCCCTCTGGAGCCGGTAAGACAACCCTGATGAAGCTAATCTATGGGGCTGAACGGCCTGATCATGGTGAAGTTCTAGTCGCTGGCAATAGCGTCGGGGTTCTGCGCGGAAATCGCCTCTCCCACCTCAGACGTCAGCTTGGTGTCGTCTTCCAAGACTACAAGCTGATTCCCCGCTGGACCATTGCTGAAAATATTGCCTTTGTTCTTAAGTCCCAAGGCGTCCCTCGCGATGAAATTGAGCGACGACTGCGACCGACGCTTAAGCTCGTGGGTCTCCAGAAGCGGGCTGAGTGCTTCCCCGACCAGCTTTCGGGAGGCGAACAGCAGCGGGCCAGTATTGCCCGCGCCATTGTCGGGTCGCCCAAGCTCTTACTTGCTGATGAGCCGACGGGCAACCTCGACCAAGAAAATGCGCTCCAGGTGCTGAGTATTCTCACCAAGCTCAATAACCTGGGCATTACGGTAATGATTACCACCCACGATATGCATTTAATCCAGGTGGCTCAGGCTCCGGTGGCTCGTATCTACAACGGACGGCTGCACATGGTCAATGCTGAGCAGGCCGCCTCAGAACGGGTGTAGGATCTCACTATGCTTAAAATTTGGCGGACAAAGCTAGGCTATCTGGGCCAAGAAACGTGGCGCGGTCTTCGTCGGGGTGGCTGGATGAACTGGGCCGCGATTAGTACGGTGACGGTTCTACTGTTTTTGTTTGGCATTAGTCTGCAGACCTCTTGGCAGGTCAGCGGTCTGCTCAATCAGATGGGGTCGCGGCTGGAGGTTTCAGTCTATTTGCAGCCCGGTATCGCAGGTACAGCACTGCAGCCCACGATTTTACAGTTCCCAGAGGTCGCATCCGCCGAGGTGATTACCAAGGAGCAAGCCTGGGCCAGCTTACTCAAAGATTTGGGTCAGACGGATATTGAGGGAGCCACCGAAGGGTTGGGCGAAAATCCATTGGTCGATGAGTTGAAGGTGACCGCTCGCTCAGCGGCTCAGGTGCCGCCCCTGTCCCAAAAACTTGCCCGTGTGCGTGGGGTTGAAGCGGTAGAGTTTCTGGATGAAGCCCTCCAAAATCTGATTCAAATTAATCAGGGCTTTAGCCGTCTCAGTATTGTGGTGATTGGGGTATTGACCCTGACTGCGATCGCAGTGATTACCACCACCATTCGCCTGATTGTCATCTCCCGTCATCAAGAGATTGAGGTGATGCAGCTTGTGGGGGCCACCAAGATGTGGATTTATATGCCGTTTGTTTTGCAGGGCGTCACCTTTGGGATTGTCGGAGCCGCCATTTCTTGGGGTTTATTGAGCGGTACCCGCCAGTTTCTTTATCACATGCTCACCGACCAGCCTAATTTCTTAAAGGTGGTCAGCGATGGTCTGCGCTTGAGCAATGGTCAGTTGGTGCTATTACCCCTAATTCTGCTGGGCTTTGGTAGCTTAGTGGGCCTTGTGGGCAGCCTGTTTGCGGTGCGCCGCTTTGCGCTTCGGTAGCCGCCTAGTGGTGGGCCAACGGCTGGAGCTGGCCCTGGATTTCTGCAGGTTTATAGACACCATGCTCAGTAATAATGCCTGCAATTAGCGCCGCAGGGGTAACATCAAA
>JBAUJD010000800.1:0-3298 GCA_049683515.1 Thermosynechococcaceae cyanobacterium
GGGTAGGCATTGGTGCGCCCCCTTCTTTCTTGTCCCACTTTACGGTGTTTGTTTTGGCCTGTTTTGTGGGCTGGCAGGTGATCTGGAACGTTTCGCCAGCCTTACATACGCCGTTGATGAGCGTGACCAATGCTATTAGTGGCATCATTATTCTCGGTGGAATGCTGCAGATTTCGGGGCCGCTGACCTCGCCGACGACGATTTTGGGTGCGATCGCAATTCTGGTCGGCACCATCAACATCTCTGGGGGCTTTTTGGTCACCCAACGAATGCTCCAGATGTTCCGCAAATAGAGAGACCTGCGTTCATCGCGACCTGCCCTTAAGCTGATATTGAGAAGATAAAAATTATGACCAATAGTCTGGTCACGGTCGCCTACATTGCGGCTAGTGCGTTATTTATTCTGAGTCTAGCTGGCCTTTCTAATCAAGAAACGGCCCGTAAAGGAAACCTGTATGGCATTGCCGGAATGCTGATTGCCTTTGTTGCTACTGCTCTGGGCAGTCAGGTGACGGGTTATACAACCCTCGTTGCCGTGATTATCCCTGGCGTTATTATTGGCGCGATTCTGGCCTCGCGGGTCGCCATGACCTCTATGCCTGAGCTGGTTGCCATTCTGCACAGCTTCGTGGGTTTAGCCGCCGTTCTGGTGGGGATCGGTAATTATCTTCAGCCCGAATCCGGTCTGACCGGCGCAGAGGAAGTAATTCACCAGATTGAGATCTATATCGGTGTCTTCATTGGGGCAATTACCTTCACCGGCTCTATCATTGCCTTTGGTAAGCTGCGGGCTATCTTGGGCAGTAAGCCGCTGATGCTTCCCGGTCGCCATATTTTGAATATTAGTTTGTTGGTGTCCACTGTCATCTTCGGCGTACAGTTTATGGGGGCCGAAAGCACTACCACTGGCCTACAGCCGCTGTTGATTATGACGGGTCTGGCAAGCTTTCTCGGTATTCACCTCGTTATTTCTATCGGTGGCGCTGATATGCCGGTGGTGATTTCGATGCTGAACAGCTACTCTGGCTGGGCTGCTGCTGCTGCAGGCTTTATGCTTTCCAATGATCTACTAATTATTATTGGTGCTTTGGTGGGTAGTAGTGGCGCGATCCTCAGCTACATCATGTGTGAAGCGATGAACCGTTCTTTCTTTAGCGTGATCTTGGGTGGCTTCGGCAACGCGCCTACCGGAGAAGCGAAGAAAATTGAGGGTGAAGCGACATCTACCACTGTTGAAGAGACGGCAGAGAAACTGCGGAATGCAAAGAACATTATCATTGCTCCTGGTTATGGGATGGCTGTTGCCCAGGCTCAGCACTCGGTGGCTCAGATTACCAAGAATTTGCGCGATCGCGGTGCCAACGTCCGTTTCGGCATCCACCCCGTTGCCGGTCGTCTGCCCGGTCACATGAATGTGCTGCTGGCCGAAGCCAATCTCCCCTATGACATTGTGCTGGAGATGGATGAGATCAATGAGGACTTTCCTAAAACCGACCTAGTGCTTGTGATTGGGGCCAACGATACCGTGAACCCCAGTGCGATTGAAGATCCCAACAGCCCCATTGCCGGGATGCCGGTATTAGAAGTCTGGAAGGCTGAGAATGTTGTCGTGATGAAGCGGAGTATGGGCAGCGGTTATGCTGGCGTCGATAATCCGCTGTTTTATAAAGAGAACACCGATATGCTTTTTGGCGATGCACGGGAGAATGTCGATGCGATTCTCGGCCAGTTAGCCGCCAAATCTTCTAGCAAAACGTTGGTGGGCGCAGGAAAGTAGACGGCGAATACTCACAAGCTCTCTAACGTTCAGCTCCTCTAATTTTGGCTTGATTGGCGATAGGTGATTTTTATCCCTATCGCCAATTTTCTGTTTTTAGCCCAGAGATCTGATGAAATTCGCGAGTATTGGAGGTGACTATAGTGAGATCATGGGCGAGTGCTGTTGCGGCAATGAGTACGTCATAAGCCCCGATAGGCTTACCCGCAGATTTAAGGGTACTCCGAATTTGGGCTGCTAGCTGTGCCTCTTCAACGTCAAAGGGCAACACTGTTATAGACGCCAAGAGCCGATCAATCACTGGTCGAATTTGGACTGCTCGGCTTGGGTTCAGTCTTAACCCGTAACTCACTTCCATGCAGGTCACAGATGCAACATAAATCTGGTGGGGTAGAACCGACTTCAGCTTTTGCAGAGTATTGGTATCGCCTCGGGCAAAGTCGCTGATCACACAAGTATCAAGTAGGTACGCCATCCTTAGACTGCTGGATCTTTGGGGGGCAATAGTTCATCTCGATAGGATTCAAATACAATGCTATCTTGACTACCTGTATATTCCAAAACTTCATCGGGCCAAGTTGCAGGCAAATGTTTGATGGTCCAGTCTTCTAAAGCTTCTCGAATGATGGCATTACGTTTTTTACCTTGCCGCTTGGCTAACCGATCTAGCCGGTTCGCAAGATTATCTTCTACGTATACGTTGAAGTTCATAGCTGAACAGTTATGACATGTTATAAGCCATCGTAGCATTTGCGATCTGTGATTGGTAGTGCTGGCGTTTATCCTAGAAACAGTTGTTTGAATATTAAAGTCAATACAGTGGCTGAAATCACTCTCGAACTTCCTGAAAACCTCATAGACTATTCATCAAAGCTGGGTTCTATCACTCAGCGAAACGTTGATGAGGTTCTTGCAGAGGCTTTAGGAATGTTCTGGCTCATCGTTGAAGACTCGCCGGATTTACTCAAACCCTCTGCCATTGATGAGTTGACCAATACTGAGGTGTTAGAGCTATCAAAAGCTAAAGTATCCAGCGCCACCTAACAAGTCGTTGGAGCGGTGGATGAATGAAGATTTGTTGCTTTGTTTGAGTGTTGTTTGCCGCCGCTTAAGCGGAACGTTAAGTATATCCAATCGATTCATTACCTCTCTAAATTCTGCCGAGATAGTCTGGGGTGGATGAAGTGCCAACACCTGCTTGAGATACTGTCCTGTATAAAACTTCTTCACTTTCGCAACTTCTTCAGGCGTCCCGTAAGCCACGAGTTCACCACCGCGATCTGAAGCAGTTCCCTCTGTCTTTAGTTGCACTAATAGGGTGGTACTGCCCATCTCTTCTCTTACCGACTGACTACCGTAGCTTGTCCTTTGGTTAAGGTTGCTAAAACTGCGACGACCTCTGGTGCTAGAGGCTTTAGATCTGCTAAGCGATTAGATGGTGCTTTTAAAGCAATGACCGCGATATCGAAATTTGGCAGATTCTGCTGGAATGACACAGGGCTATTTCATTCTAAATAAAGA
>JBAUJD010000801.1:0-1913 GCA_049683515.1 Thermosynechococcaceae cyanobacterium
ACGAATCGGAGCGAGTCTATAGACAAGAAAGATAATCAAAGGGAAAGCGATATGACCGAGCAAAGATAATGAAGGAACCACCAGCGTTGCCAAAGTAAAGACGAACAACAGTATTCCAATAATCCACTGACGGATGTATAGGAATCCTAGCCCTGGAATAAATCGTGACAGAAAGACCGCAAACCAGGGATCTTTATTGTTTTTTCTCGAATTCTCAAATGATCCACTATTGCTTGATCTTGCACATCCATAGGCATCAATTAAGTTTCCTAAAGAAATTAATAGAGAAAGCGCAAACAAGCCAAGTCCAATCGTAATACTCCCTTCGGGAAGCAATAGCGACAGTAAACCAAATATCTGGATTGCTAATTGACTGATCAGCAAAATCAATCCTCTTACAGGCCGTCCTGCATAGATTTGACCGATACCAGGAAACAATGACGATAAATTCACCGCAAGCCAAGGCTCTTTCCCAGAGTCTGGCGGAGTCAGGTCTTGGGTCGACATAATACTCTTCTCAGAAAATCTTCTAGATGTCTCTCTTTCTTTTTAAAGGCACCAGGGCCAAACTTCTGCATTATTTCCGTGAGATCTCTTCTTTTTGCTCTCTGTAAATCTCTTTGAATAGCTGCTGCTGCTGCTTGTGATCGACTACCGGGGCCGGATAATCACACCTTCCACGCTCTACCGTCGAAAGTGTCCCTGTTACAAGCTGCTTTGTCTCTAGACTCCTTAGCTCTGGCACCCACTGCCGAATATACTCAGCCTCTGGGTCAAACTTCTGGGCCTGACTGGCCGGATTAAAGATCCGCAGTGGCTTCGGATCCATGCCGCTAGAGGCACTCCACTGCCAGCCGCCGTTGTTTGCCGCCAGATCGCCGTCAATCAACTTTTGCATGAAGTATTTTTCACCCCACTGCCAATTAATTACTAAATCCTTCACTAAAAAACTCGCCACAATCATGCGGCAGCGGTTGTGCATCCAGCCCGTTTCGTTGAGCTGACGCATCGCTGCATCTACAATCGGATAGCCCGTTTTGCCCTCACACCAAGCCTGAAAGTATGCCTCGTTGTCGTGCCAAGGAAACGTTTGCCATAGCGGTCGATAGGCTTGCTCTGCCAACTCCGGGAAGTGGAAGAGCGCGTGCTGATAAAATTCACGCCAAGCCAGCTCTTGCCGCCAAGTTTGAATGCCTTTGTGGGCCTCGTCGCTGCGGCAATGTTCCAGCGCAATTTCTGTTGCCGCCCAGACTGTTCTGATGCCAATAACGCCAAATTTAAGTGGGGCGCTGAGCGAAGAGGTTCCCACCGTAGCCGGGAAATTCCGCTGCTGGTCATAGCCTTCAATCAGGCTGTGGCAAAACTGATCTAACAAGTTCTGAGCCGCATCCTTTCCCGGTTCTACAAATAAAGGACGATCCCAAACAAAGCCCAGTTCGGCAGATGTGGGGAGCGGTACGCTCTCTGTGGTGGCAATTTCTGTGCCGGTTAGGCCAGAAAGATTCTTGGGGGTAGCAACAGGTTTAGCCTTATCGTGCCCCATCCAGTTGCGCCAGAAGGGACCATAGACTTTGTAAGGGTCGCCGGAGCCGGTGAAGATTTCTGCTGGCGTGTGGAGAAGCTGGTCCCAGAAGGTTTCGACTTGGATGCCTTGCTTGGTTAGGGTGGCTTGGAGGTTGCGATCTCGTCCCACCCCATAAGGCTCTACATCTCGATTCCAAAACACTGCCTTAGCATCCAAAGCCTTAGCCAGTCTGGGTAAACCCTCTGCCGGATCTTGATGCAAAATCAAAAGCTGGCTTCCCGCCTCTCGGTAGCGATCCTGAAGAGCCTGCAAGCAACCCATCATATAAGTGACCCGTGCCGGAGCCACATCATCGCGTTCTAGAATATTGGGGTCTAAACAGAATACT
>JBAUJD010000802.1:0-6451 GCA_049683515.1 Thermosynechococcaceae cyanobacterium
CCTTTTTGAGCTTGGTTGCAGTCTTTGCTATCGGCAGCATCTTTGGGAGTGGACTGCGGCTCATTTTTGGGTTGGTTGCTGGTTTGTATTGGCTGTGGGCACCGGCAATGTGGTCTAGCCTGCGCAACCGGAAGTATCGGCAATTTGGCTATAGCGGCTTTTGGCAGGGTCAGGTGCTGGATGTGTTTGTCTCGGAAGAGCTGATCGGCAAAGAAGAAACGGTCAACGAGCAGGGCGATCTGGTGATTGTCGAAAACCGTGAGCGCCGTATTAACTTAGAGGTGGGGGACGAGAGCGGTTTTACCTTTAATGTGCAGGCACCATTAAAGCGCGAACATAAAGCCATTCGGTCTGGCGATGTTGTCGAGATGCTGGTGTTCTCGAATCGGCCCGATTTAAGTCAAGTGGCTAAGATCTCTGATGCCTATTTGCCCGATGCGAATCTTTGGGTGAGTGATTATCCTTGCCTGCAGCGCGATATCTTTGTGCAAGTCAGTCGTCGCTTAGGCTATGAGGAATATGCCAGTTAGGCTCTGGGTCTCAATAAGGCTTTAGCCACAGAAGGCTGCTTCTAAGTAGGTGGTGAGAGTAAGGGTATAGTCATTCATTTTGATGGGTTGTCCGATCGCAAGGTCTAGTGGGATGGTCGGAGTAGGACGGTTGTGCAACTGCAACGATTGCATCTGATTGTCTGGAACTGACGAGTCTACGTTCTCTAATGGTTTGGGTCTGAGCTGTGGCGATCTCACACACTGCACCAGCGCCACATCAAACCGACAGGGCAACTCAGCCCATTGCGGGTGCTGGGCCAAAAAGACCCGCGCTGTTTTCCAGAGCTTGGCTTGCTTGGCGGCGGTGATGGCGAGTAAACCATCGATATCCCAATTGCCTCGGCTGCGGGTTTTGACCTCCACAAACGCTAATAGCCCTTCCCCAGTTTCTTGACGGGCGACGATATCTAGCTCACCCCAACGGCTATGCCAGCCTTGGGCCGCAAGGTGCCAACCGTTTTGCTTAAGCCAGTGGGCCACCAGTTGTTCGCCCAGGTAACCAATGGCAAGCTGTTCTTTCTTATTCTGAGGGGGCATTAACCGATACAGGCAAGACTCCAGCCCACTGTAGAGCATTTGTCCCAAAAAGCTGCAGGACCGGGCCACCGTCCGTTAGGATCAGGCAATCAGCCGCTTCGGCGCAATCATTATTCGAGTCAGGACAATCGCTATGAATTTTAGGGATGCAGTACAGCAGTTTGGGCAGCGGTTCCGTCAGATCGGCATCGGCTGTCTGGCGCTGTTGCTGCTGTGGGGACTGTGGGCAAGACCAACCGTCGCGGCAGAATATAACAAAGAAATTCTGCGCGATCGCGATTTTTCGAGCCAAGACCTAACCGGTGACAGCTTTACCAAGGCCGATCTCAAAGGAAGTAACTTTAGCGGCAGCGATCTCACGGGAGTCAGCTTCTTTGCCGCCAACCTTCAAGACGCCAATTTAGAGGGCGCAAACTTTTCCTTTGCAACCCTCGATAGCGCCCGGTTTGCCAATGCCAACTTGACCAACGCCATCTTTGAAGGAGCCTTTGCCTATACTGCAGAGTTCCGAGGGGCGATTGTCGATGGCGCTGATTTTACAGATGCAGGACTGCTCAGTGAGGCTCACGATGTACTGTGCCAAGCAGCCCAAGGAACGAACCCAGTGACAGGCCGTAAGACCCGCGATACGTTGGAATGTGATTAATACCCTATTTCTGTACCGGTTCACCGTCGAGGAGTTCAAGCTGACCGGATTCTCTGAGGCAGTCTAAGCGCCAGGTTTGAGAAATGACGTTGCCGGGGAGATACCCTGCTATTGCAAGATGAATGGGCTGCTCACCAGCCTCAATCTTGACGAGTAGTTCACCCTTACTTTGACTGACAATGATGGCCTCAATTTCAAACTCCCCCTCTTGCTCCCAAGGCATAATTTCGCCATCGTGGAGGTTTTTGCGGAGTACCGCTTGGGCGTTATTGTTGGCAGGCTGTGACGTAGACATGACTAATACCTAGAGGAGAGAGGACAACGGTTCCAACGCAGAGACAAGAAACACGCAATATTAGGCTATCACTTTAGAAATGGCTGCAGATAGATTCTGATGCTTCTGTGTCATAAATTCCTTAATCTAGGAGGGTTGCTCCGGCTAGAAAGACAATAGGGAGACCCTAGCTCTTTCCGATAGGGGCTATGAGTGGCAAACTACCCTTAGCGCCTTTTTGTGACCCACCGCATGACCATTCCGCCGCCCGACCCTGAAAAGAATAATCGGCCCCCGCCAAGCTCAGAGGGGGGCGACATGCTGCGCCCCCAACGCTTTGCAAAAGAACGCTCGTCCCTTGCTCAGAAATTAGAGCCATTGCCTCGATTCTGGGCCGAAACCTCTTCAGCGATTGACGTTAATTTGCAAACGCTAACGCCGGAGCAACTGGGCCTGCTCACCGTGATCACAGTGGTACTGGTGTTCTTGGGGCTAGTGTTGCAAGCCCCTCTGATTGGCTTACCCGCTGCTGGCATTGCTCTATTTCTATCGCTTCGTATTGTTTGGACACCCCTCAAAGAGGTTCTGCGTAGCTCTTTCCCTAGCCCCTATCGACAGTGGGCCAGTGCCGCACTGGTGGGATTGGTCGGTGTGGTGGGGATTGCTTACTTTACAGGTATCTTTCGGTTGATCGGGAGAATTGGACGCGGCATCAACTGGGATGCCTTTGGAGCTTTAGCCGAAGGCTTTGGTGCTGTAGGACAAATTTTAGTCGCCTTTCTAGCGTTGTTCGTGGCGTGGCGACAGTACGTCATTTCGAAAGAACTCACCACCCAGCAAAATCGAATTACCCAACAGCAAACCATTGACGCTTATTTTCAGGGCATTTCAGATCTCGTTCTCGATGAAGATGGCATGTTGGAGGACTGGCCCTCTGAACGGGCCATTGCTGAAGGGCGAACCGCCGCTATTCTGACTGGGGTTAGTGCAGAAGGACGCGCCAAAATTCTCCGGTTTTTATCGAGCGCTCGATTGCTGGCCCCGCTGAAGCGCGATCGCCGTTTAGGTCGGGCGATTTTTGACGGGCTAGGGGGTTATGAAGAAGATATTGAATACGGTGTGCGGGTCATTGATCTGGGCAGCATGTTAGCCAATGCCGATCTTGCTGCCACGGTGCTATCGCAAACAGACCTCAGTGATGCGAACCTCGTCGGGGCTAATCTGGAGGGCTGCGACCTCAGTCGAGCCAATCTGGTGCGCTGCATCCTCTATGGGGCGAATTTAAGGCATGCTGATTTCACGAGGACCAAACTCCATTACGGGACCGCGCAGACGGCTACACCCCGAGATCGCCTCAATGCCCCCAACTATACTCTGGGCACTCAAACCGGAGCCATTGTCGAAAACGCAGATTTAACCGGCGCACGAAATCTCTCTGCCGATCAGCACTATTACTGCTGTGCCTGGGGAGGTGCTAAAACACGGAGCACCATTCCAGGTGGGTGTGACGGTATACCCAATAAACTGGAAGACTAGTGGGTCTCTTTGGTTTGGCCGTCAATTAAGGCACTCCAGTCATCTGCTTCGACTGCGGACTGCAAATGCTCTGCTTTGGACGCCGCTTCTTTCTCTTTTTGTAGGTTTTCATCCGCCATCGCAGTCCGCAATTTCAGCTTTTTCGCTTCATGGGCTTCGCGTTCTTGGGGTGACATGACGGCTGCAGCGCTGGCCGCTACCGTTGCAGCCCATGATCCAGAGCCTTCATTACCGGGAGGAATGGAACCATTCTCGGCAATCCAGCGATCGCGTAGGGCTTCCATCTCAGCTCTTTTGGGGAATTGAAATGCCTGCACGCGCACAAAGGCACAGCTCTGAGCGCCGTTCTGTGTCATATGTCCCCTGATGGAAAGGCCGACGTTGCGGGAGTAGCCTACATACTGGGCCTGTTGTTGCGGGTCGAAAACTGCGTAAACGCCTGCAATTTTTTGGTCTGCTATTTCAGCGAGCCACGTTTCTGCTGCGACCATCTCCTCTCCCTGAGGGGCAGCCGCTTTTGGTTGAGACACCTCATGTTCATCCGCCGAGCTGTAAAGGAAGTCATGCAACCCTTGGTGATTGGCGGGTACGTTTTGATGCTCAACAGCAGTTCTAGGGTCTGTCACAGGACACTCCTTCGCGGGTGTATACAGATTGCTCTCTCTGCATGATAAGGGCTAGAGGGGTTGTCGTTGGGTTGAAAGACAACGATCTGCCTAGGCCAACCCTATGATTGCTCTGAACTCTTCTGAAGATAGGGGTCGATGGGCTGAACCCGACTCATGCGAGCTAAGGCGGCTGCAATCTCAGATAAATACTCATAGCCAAACCGCTCTTGGGTCGATCTCACTCGCTTGAGCGCGTCAATAATGGTTTGCTCACACTGCTCTGGCGTCAGCCCTTCAGGGGCATGATGACCGACCATAAACTGCCGGATAAAGTAGGCATATCCCCCCGCCATTAAGCCCATCAAAATCATGTTCTCTTGCCGTAATTGCTCCAGCTCTTGGTCGCGCTCGTCTATGATTGGCTCTGGTTCCATGGGGCTAGCCCTCCGTGGGTTGAATCAACATCGCGTCACCGAAGGAGTAAAAGCGATACTGGTTTGCGATCGCCTCTGCATACAAACTCAGCAACCGCTGTCGTCCGATTAGCGCACTGACCAGCATCAACAAACTCGACTTCGGCAAATGAAAATTGGTGATCAGCCCCTCCACTACCCGCCACCGATACCCAGGATAGATAAAGATATTGGTCTTGCCTTGATAGGGCTGTAGTTCACCCGACTGCGCCGCACCCTCCAACGCCCGTACCGCCGTGGTCCCCACCGCAATCACGCGTCCTCCTTGGGCTTGGGTTCGACGAACGGCCTCTACCGTTTCAGCAGAAATATCAATCCACTCAGAATGCATCGCATGTTCGGTAATGTGTTCCGTCTCCACTGGGCGGAAGGTACCCAACCCCACATGGAGCGTAATCCAAGTCTGCTCGATGCCTTGGGCTGATAGCTGCTCTAACAATTGAGGCGTAAAGTGGAGGCCCGCCGTGGGAGCCGCCACCGCACCGGGGAGCTTGGCAAAGACGGTTTGATACTGCTCTGGCTCAGCCGTCGAATTTTGAATGTAGGGTGGCAGCGGGACTTCGCCTAACAGGTTGATTTTCTGTTCTAGCGCCTCGTCTGAAGCAACATGAAACTGAATTACTCGGCCCCTGGTTTCAGGATCGGTTTCTAGAACAGTGGCCCGCAGGTCGTTCCCTGGTTGCCCAAAGACGATATCTGCTCCTGGCTTGAGACGCCGACCGGGCTTGACGAGGGCTAGCCAGCATTGGTTCAGACGGGGTTCTAGCAATAGCACCTCCACGGGGGTCTGCGCCGCTGACGCCTTATACCCCAACAGCCGAGCCGGAATAACGCGGGTATTGTTGAGCACCAGCAGATCTCCGGGTCGCAAAAACTGCGGTAACTCATAAAAGTAGTGATGCCGATGGGTATTACTACCTATCACTAAAAGTCGTGAATGATCACGGGGTACCCGAGGAGATTGAGCGATTAACGTTTCGGGCAAAACGTAGTCATAGGCGCTCAAAAGCTGATCTTGGGGGTCGGGCACGGCAGACATGCTTAAAGCCAAGTCGGGACACAAAGAGAAGCAAAATTAAGGGTCATTCTCAGAAGTTTGGGTATAACCCCCTAGTTATTATGGGGGTTCTTCGGTATCCGGTACAGAAATTCCCGACCACAATAGAGATAGATCAGGTGCTAGCAGCAGACTAAAGGGCACTAGGAGAAGGAAATATGGATTATCTCTACAGCTTCAGCAACTCAACGCTCGTGCTCCGTGCCATTCAGCATCTGCTCAATAGTTCTCATTTACCGACCCAATTTGTGTCGGTGATTCATCAGCTCAATGGCTGGGTGCTGCGGGTACAGACTGCTGCTGGGTGGACCGAGCAGACCCAGAAAGACTTCCGAGCATTCTTACAAGAGCTAGGGGTTCCCTACTCACCCAATGTTCGGGTTCGTAATGTTTTAGAAGCCTTAGAAGACGGCCACCCCCCCGTCAAGGTCATGGAACGCTACCAAGTCGCGGTGATTGCCCACGGCGCACCGGACTTAACCGAAATTCAAGCCTTTAGAGAGCAGTTTATTCAAGGGTTAGGGTATTGCCCTGAAACCTTGGCCTAGGTTCGTTTCGCAAGGACCAGCTTCACTCGTGAGTGCTTCACAATAGACCTATGGTTTGGCGTTCCATTGTTGAAGGTGTTCTTAAGTTAGGCTTCCGTGGAGATTGTCCGCTCTGCCAGCGGCGAGCGGCGGACGCGTTTTGGTCAGACTGTATGCGCCAACTCAAGGCTTGCCACATCCCGCAGTTGAATTCAGAGGTCTTTGCCTGGGGGAGTTATGGG
>JBAUJD010000803.1:0-5477 GCA_049683515.1 Thermosynechococcaceae cyanobacterium
GCAAAGTATTGCCGTCCCATAAGCCGGGGGTGAAGCTAGGGGATTTAAGCGAGAGTTTGCCTGAATTTGCGATCGCAGCGATTCGTGAAGCAATCCCAGCCTTTGACAAAAAGATTCATGGGTTTGCCATGAATGATGCGGTGTTAACCGGCATTGAAACCCGCACCTCGTCTCCGATTCGGATCAAACGCGATGAAAACTATCAAAGCATCAATACGGTGGGACTCTATCCGGCTGGAGAAGGTGCCGGGTATGCCGGAGGAATTCTGTCTGCCGGGATTGATGGGATTAAAGTCGCTGAAGCCGTTGCATTGAGCCTCACACAGGCTCCCTCGCCAAAACAAGCGATCTAGCTATTTTATCCAGTCACTCAACCCGTATCTTTCGCGGTTGATGGAATTGCTGAGAGTCCTCAGCTAAAAGCTAGGACTATTGTTATTATGAGTGTAATTTACGCACTATTTACGCAGATAGCCTTAGTGGAGATCTAAATATATGGGGATGAAAGGTAAGAGTCCAAAGGTAAAGCTCAGCTTAGAGCTTCCGATAGAAATCAATGAGCGATTGGAAGAGATTGCGCGAGAGCTAGGCAGCACTAAGACCGATGTGCTGAGGCGATCATTGGCTTTGATGGATGCCGCTCATGAAGCACGTAAGCAAGACCTTATTGTTGGGGTGCTGACGAAAGATCACAAGCTTCAGAAAGAATTCATCGGGGTTTAGGATGGCTGAGGAGCAAAACTTATCAAACCTCCCAGCGATATATGACCGGGTCACATCATTGATAGAAACGCCAGAAGAGCTTCAGCATCGGCTATTTCTTGAAAAAGCTCGCTTTTTTGCCAACGCTTTTGGAGTGCTGTTGGTGTTCTTGTTGTTGACGGCGGCTCTTTTCTTCTAGGAAGATATTGAACTCAGGAGATCAGCTCAGACAATGCTGCAGGCACTAGCTGCAGGGTTTATCGGCTATATAGCCAAGCGATAAGTAGGCTCATTCCCGGCTGCGATATGGAAGTTCTCTCGATCACACTCAAAAACTTCAAGGCCCATCGCGATCGCAACTACGAATTTAGCCCCGGCACCAATGCCATCTGCGGCGAGAATGGTGCAGGGAAAACCAGCATTTTTGAAGCGATCGCCTGGGTTCTCTTTGACCACAGCGACTACACGAAGCCCGAAATGATCACTGCGGGTGCTAAAAGTGCCCAGGTCACCGTTACTTTTATTTCGACGATAGACGAACGAGTCTATGAAGTGCGTCGCTGCACCAGCCAAGGCTATAGCGTTCACGACCCGCAACTCAACGCTAATCTGGGCCTCAAAAAAATAGAAGACGTGAAGCAGTGGCTCTGTGAGCATTTGGGCGTCCCCCCCACCACTGAACTGGGCAAACTCTTTGCGGAGACTATCGGCATCCCCCAAGGGACTTTCACCGTAGACTTTTTGAAGCGACCCGCCGATCGTAAAAAGGTATTTGACCCGATTCTCAAAGTGGAAGAATACAAGCTGGCCTATTCTAAAAGCCGAGATCTTGAAGCCTATGCCCAGAGTCAAGTTAAAGATTTAGAGCGGGCTATTGTGAGCTACGATCAGCAGCTTGCCGACTGGACTAACCTCAAGCAGCAAACGGCAGCACTGCAGCAAGAGGTTGCCCAAGATCAGGCCCAAATGGCTCAGCTCACCGAACAACTGCAGCACCAGCAAACCGAAGTGGAGCGCTTCACCAAAGCCGATCAAGCCCTCCAGACACTCGCGAACCAGGTGCAGCAGCTCCAGGCCACAACCAGCCATAAACAAGAATCGCTGCAAACCCTAGAGCAGTCCTGGAGTGGCGCTCAAGCTGCGGTCACGCTATGTCGCCAGTATCGCCCCCACTACCAAGCCTACGAGCAAGCCCGTGAAGCCCTGCAAACTCTGACGTCTCAGCAACAACAGCAGCAGCAGTTGCTGAAGCGTCGTGACCAAGCTCAGCAGCAGCTCAGTACACAGCAGCTAGAGCAGTCCCAGCTTCAGGGGCAACTCGCCACCTTCGACACCATGCGAGCCAATTTAATCCAGTGGCAGCAGCATGTTCCCAGGCAAGAGCAGCTAGAACAGTCCCAAGCAGATACTCAAAATCAGCTTCAAACCCTTGCGAGTACAAGGCTGCAGGTCAAAAATCTACAGACTCAGATTCAGCAACGGCAAACATCCCAACAAACGCTTGCCGAGCAGATCGCTCAGCTCCAGGGTCTAGAAGCACAGGTGCAGCAGATCCCTGAACTAGAGGCCCAGCGTCAAGATTTGCTTCAGCACATCAGTCGAGTGGAGGCCGCCCAGCAATTTGCCGCTGAACTCCAGCAGCTTGTGGAAACGATGGAGCCGAATTGCGATCGCTACCATGAGCAGGTCCAAGCGGCCTTAGCCCATCTCAAGGTTTTAAAGGTCAAAGATATGCCCCTCGTCGTCGAGGCATTGAATTTAGGCGTCGCCTTGACGACTCAAATGATGGCGCAGCTCACTCAAACGCTGACGGACTTAGGTGATCCCAAGGCTGCTCAAAAATTACAGCGCCAGATCGAGCAGGTTCAAAGCAAAATTGGGGCGGCTCAGCAGGCCCAGACGCAGTGGTCTGCGCTTGCCGCTAAACAGGACCAGCTTCAAATCCTCGACCGAGAGCTTGCCACTCTCACCCAACAGTCAATGGATCTCAAGGCTCAACTGGAGCAAGAACCGGCACTCACCGCAGCCCTGCAAACGGTCATCGCCAAGCTGACTGAGCTGAATAATCCTAAGGGGCAAATTCAGATTTTGCAGCAGCAGCTCCAGCAGGAAGCACCGTTGCGAACCAAGGTTGCCCAGCTAGAGCAAAACGGTCAGGGTCTTCAGCAGCGCTGTAGCGAGCTTGAGCAGCAGCTTCAGGCATTTGATGATCTAGAGCAACAGCTCAAAACTCAACAGCAGATTCAGCAAGAGAACCATGCGGTTTATCAAATTTATCTGCGCCATCGCAATGAAGCCAATACGTTTAAGGCGTTGGATCAAAAGAGAAGGGATGCGATCGCAACCCTCACCACTCTGCAACAACAGCTCACAGACAGCCAACAGCAATACCAACAGCAATCCAAAGATCACGACCCTCAGCAGCTTATTGAGGTCGCCGCCACATACCAGCAAACCAAAAGCCAACAAGACCAGCTTCAGGGAGGTCTGCCCCCCAAACAAGCTCAACTACAGTACCTAGAGCAGCAGCTTCAAGTTAGAAAAGAAGTGTCTAAGCAGCGCAAAAAAGCCTTGGCAGAACAAGGACCAAAGCAAGAAGTTCTCCAGCTTATTCGAGAAGCGCGTCGCATTTACAACCACAGCGGCCCCCGCATTACTAAGCTTTATCTCACTGAAATTTCTTGGGAAGCCGATACGCTCTTTCGTGAACTGCTCAACCGCCCTGATGTGGCGCTGCGGTGGACCGAGGATTATGAGATTCAAGTCCAGGCTCAAGGACATTGGCGCAGCTTCAGGAGCCTATCGGGGGGCGAAAAGATGTGTGCTGCCCTAGCCGTTCGACTGGCACTCTTAAAAGTGCTTTCAGATATCAACGTCGCCTTTTTTGACGAACCCACCACCAACATGGATCAGGTTCGTCGCCAGCAGCTTGCGGAAGCATTGGGGCATCTCAAGACGTTCCGACAGCTCTTTGTGATTAGTCATGATGACACCTTTGAAAGCGTCACTGAAAATATTATCCGGGTTGAGCGGGAGCCAGTCTCTGCTGAGACAAGCGACCAGTAGACAAACCCAAGATTGATGAGGTTTCGTGAATTTAAAGCCGTAATGGCGTTCAAGAACAGTATCTAATCGAAGCTAAGCCCCTGCCAAACCTAGCAATATTGGTATTCTGTTCATGGTTTCACTACTGCCATCCCATTTATATTCATGAGACCTGATGTCTTTGCCGCAATCGCAACTCTTGTCGCCGTCACATTCCCGGTGGCCGTCCAAGCTGATACCATCGATGCACGCTGCATCCTTTTTCGAGAGAAGGATGATGCCTCTGCCATCACGCCTGTGGCCTGTACATTTTCTCAACGCCAGAGGGCCGTTAGCATTCAACTAAAGAATGGACAACGGTATGACTTTACTCCGGTGAGCGATGAACCGGGTAACTATATAGATCAACATGGTAAAGCAGTCTATCGGCAATCAGGCTTAGGAGAGCGCAGCCAGAGCTATAAGCTTAGCAATGGTTCTATCTACGTGTTCTCGGATACTGCCGCATTAAGTCATGCTTCTGTCGATAGCCGCAATCCTACGATCTGCACGACCTTCGTTGACCCTGACCACATCATGATTAAGATCAAAGATGGCTCTTTTTTCTTTCATGAAACTCTGACGAAGCTGCCTGCTGGTGAGCCTACTGTTTACGCTGGCCGCGCTGGCATTATCAACGTGATGTTGAGACCAAAAAGCGGCAAGATTAATGTCTTTCATGAAAGGACAGGATATGACTACTACAAGTACACTATTGGCCCTATTCCCTTTCGCGAAGCCCCCAATACTATGTGCCACCTAGAGATAGAACACGGCTAGATGTTGTGCTTTTGCCGATTCGCGCCAGAGCTTTTATGACTCATATTTGGTGCCTGCACGGTAATTTACAGCAGCCCACCGTTTGGGACTCAACTCTGACCCAACTGTGGCAAGATCCAGAGGTCCAAATTATTTCCGTGGATCTTTGGTCAACGACGGCTCGTGATTTTTGGGAGTGGGCCGAGTGGTTTTGCGATCGCGTCTCTTCCACTCCCTCCACTCAAAACATCATTCTCGGCTATTCTCTCGGCGGAAGGCTAGCCCTCCATGCGGTGCTGCATCGACCCGAACTATGGCAAGGTGCGATCTTGGTGAGCACCCATCCGGGGCTGCCCCATCTTCAAGATCGCCAGTCCTGTGTGCAAGCCGATCAAGCATGGGGCCAGCGCTTTCTCAAAGAGCCTTGGCATTCTCTTCTGACAGAGTGGGATTGTCTTCCTGTCTTCCACGGTATTCCCTGCGGGGTTGATCGACCAAAAGAGCACTTTTCTAGAGCACAGATTGCGCGGCTGTTTGATGTCTTTTCTAAAGGGCGACAGGATGACCTGCTGCCTCGACTAAAGACCCTGGCAGCGCCGCCGATTCTGTATCTCTCTGGGGAATTGGATGCCCAATATAGCGAGATGGGGCGGCAACTGGCTCAAGATTGTGAGGGTGTGGAGTGGATAACTATTGCAAATGCAGGCCATCGAGTCCCCTGGGAAAATTCAGAGGGCTGTACCCAAGCGGTGCAAGCGTTTTTGCGGCAGATTTCGTTGCCCTAGTCCTGATCGGCCAGCGCTTACCTACTTTGTATTGATGAGCTTTTTCGCTCCGGTAATTAGCACCGTTGGAGCTGAGGTCGATAGACAGAAATAGAGCCGTATTAAACAGTGTAAAAGTGGCAGATTTGCAATTTCAGCGTCAGGACC
>JBAUJD010000804.1:0-9483 GCA_049683515.1 Thermosynechococcaceae cyanobacterium
TGGTGCCAATCCTACAGGGCAATCGACTCTGGGGGTTGTTGATTGCCCACCATTGCTCAGGGCCACGGCAGTGGCAATCCCAAGACATCACATTGCTGACTCGACTGGCGACCCAACTGGCGATCGCACTGCAGCAAGCAGAACTCTATCAACAACTACAAACCGAACTGGTCGAACGAGAGCAGGTGGAAGTCGTCTTGCGAGAAGCCCGTAAAGGTCTAGAACAGCGCGTTACCGAGCGGACCGCTGAGCTGATTACGGTCAACCAACAGCTCAATCTTGAACTCCAAGAGCGCAAAGAAGCCGAAACCGCCCTCCAGATTTCTCAAGATCGCTTCGCGGGCATTCTTGAAATTGCCGAAGACGCCATCATTTCCGTTGATGCCAATCAAAATATCACCCTGTTTAACCAGGGGGCCGAGCGCATTTTTGGCTATACTGCAGCCGATATTCTGGGTCAGCCCCTGGATGTACTACTCCCCCTCGATTCAACCCAATACCATCGTCAGCAGATTCAAACCTTTGGTCAGGCTCCCCAGCATTCAAGGGAGATGGGTGAACGGCGCGAGGTCTATGGTCGTCGCCGAGACGGCAGTGAATTTCCGGCGGAAGCCTCGATTTCTAAGCTGGAACTGGGGTCAGAAACGATTTACACCGTCATTTTGCGCGACATCTCGCAACGAAAGCAGGCTCAGGAAACCCTAGAGCAGTTAAGCCACCAAAATGAGCTGATTCTCAATGCCATCGGTGAAGGTCTGTGCGGCCTCAACTTGCAGGGCCAGTTTACCTTTGTCAATGCCGCCGCAGAACAGTCTCTGGGGTACACTGCCACTGAGTTAATTGATCGGTCCATTGAGTTGCTGCTGCCCTCCACCCATGAGCGCAAGGATTTTGCCCCCATTTATGCATCGCTCCAGACCGGAACGATGCAGACTCTTCAGACCGCAACCTTTTGTCGCAAAAATCAGTCTTGTTTCCCGGTGGAATATCTCACCACGCCGATTGTAGAACGGGGCCAGATTGTGGGAGCTGTACTTACCTTTAAAGATATTAGCGATCGCCAGATCATGGAGCGGATGAAGGATGAATTTATCTCTGTCGTCAGTCATGAACTCCGCACCCCCCTGACGTCTATTCACGGCTCTCTAAGGATGCTCGCCAGCGGTATGCTTGGTGCCCAACCCGACAAGAGTCAGCGACTGCTCAAGATCGCAGCCGAAAGCACGGACCGTTTAGTCCGGCTCATCAACGACATTTTAGATGTAGAGCGGATCGAATCGGGGCAGACCAGAATGACGCCCCAAACCTGCGATGCGAGAGAGCTAATGATTCAGGCCGCTAATACCATGCAGGGGATGGCGAATGAAATAGGGGTTACCTTATTGGTCCATCCCCTCTCTGGGCAACTCTGGGCAGACCCCGATCGCATTGAGCAAACCTTCACCAATTTGCTCAGTAACGCCATCAAATTTTCGGCGGCGGGCAGCACGGTGTGGTTAAAAGCCACCGAAACCCAACATGCTGGTGCTGATGTGATTTGCTTTAGCATTCAAGATCAGGGTAGAGGGATTCCGGCAGACAAAATCGACTTGGTGTTCGAGCGGTTTCAACAGGCGGATTCATCAGATACCCGTAATCATGAGGGCACAGGGTTAGGGCTAGCCATCTGCCGTAGTATCGTCCACCAACATGGTGGAGAAATTTGGGTTGAGAGCCAGTTAGGAAAAGGGAGCACATTTTACTTTACGATCCCTAAGCCGAGCCTCTCTTCTGTATCTGTGAGTGAGTGAGATCTATGAGTGCCAAACATGTCCTCGTTATTGACAACGAAGCCTATATCCAAGAGATTATCCAAATTGCCCTTGAAACCATTAGCGGCTGGCACGTAATCACGGCTAGCTCGGGTCAAGAAGGGTTAGAGATGGCTCAGAAGCACCAGCCCGACGCCATCTTGTTAGATGTGATGATGCCTGAGATGGATGGCTTAACCACCTTTAGCAAGCTGCAAGAAGAAGCATCAACACAGTCCATTCCTGTCATGCTATTAACCGCTAAAGTACAGGCGGCAGACCGGCAACGATACCAGGCGTTAGGCGTAACAGCGACCATTTCTAAGCCCTTTGATCCGCTGCAGCTCCCCACCCAAATATCAGACTTGCTGGGCTGGACCTAGCGATCGCACCCTGGTAGACAGATAAAACTTGCATATTACTGCTGAAATCCTCTGAAAACGTTCTTGAACCGGAATAATGGCGAGTGTTGAGACGCAAGTTTAAATTTAAGCCACAGATGTAAGGGGGAAACCTGTTGCGTGCCACAGACGATGGAGAATGAGTTCAGTCTCATCGTCATAGGCCGCTAAGAACATCCCTTCATGGGCGTCGATGGTTTCGGCCATCCAGGTTCCGCCGAGATCGACTTCGATGGTTTCGGCATCGACGCAAGCAACCTCTAGAGTCTTGGCATATCGGTACAGCGCTGCGTCCAGAGCCTTCAATCCAGGTGCTTGGATGGGAAGCAAGAAAGACGCGTGGCCCATTTCAACGTGCAGGCTGTGGTTGGTGCGAACGCTCAAACTGACGTACTGAGAGATCACTGTCTCTAAGGATGCTGCTTCATAGTCCATGTGCAGCCCTAGTTCGGTATAAATCAATTTCAACATCTTGGCTGTCTCCTAAAGTCTGGGTTTGAGAACAGAGACGGCCCTAGTTCTCATGTGGGCTGGCTTTTCCAAAACTGGTCGGCAAACGCCACGGCGGGATGGATCGGTGCTTTGGGTTTGGTGAGCAAGGTCATGCCTGCTTGTTTGGGGGTGCGATCGCTTTTCCCACAATTACAAGACTCACAGGCAGCAACCACGTTATCCCAGGTGTGCAGTCCACCCTTTGAGCGCGGAATCACGTGATCGAGCGTCAGCTTCCGGCTGCTGTTGCAGTACTGGCAGCGATGCTGATCCCGCTTGAGGACTTCACGCCGATTGACCGGGGGAATCTTCCACTGGCGCTCTGGCTTACCCATCAGTAGGCGAATGTGTTCAGAGACTTGGAGGATCGTGGAGGGAGATCGCACTTCCCACATCTGGGTATCACCAAAGTCCAGCGCCTCGGCCTGCTCTGTTACCAGCAGCACAATGGCTCGCTTGATATTGATCTTGGCTAGGGGCAAATACGCCTTAGAAAAGACCACCACAGAATTTTGTAAAACGGTGTGTTGTACGGTCATCGGTCGAAACTCCTCAAAAAAGAATCCCCGCTCTACACAGGGCAGAGCGGGGATTCGGCAAGATTAATGCCGGTCGTTATGTCGGTGCGAGGCCGCACCTTCCGCTCTGGTTTGAATCTGGATATTTTTGATCGGAAATGGGTTCCCAATTTATGCCTTCTAAGAAACTGCAGCCGAGTCCTGTCAGGGTCTCAAAGCCCCAGCGCGAAGCAGTTGTCACGGCACTACGCATGTGCTGCGACATTGGGCTGGCTGAGGTGGGTCTGCATTTCATTTGAAGATATCGATCCAAAGCGGATGAAATACTACGTTTGTAGTACCCAATCTTGCACAGGTTTTTAGCTTCGTCAAGGATTTTGTCGAAATTGCTGTGTTTTGGGTTGCGATCGCACTCAGAGACAGCTACCCCACTCCAACGGCCAAATTACCTTTGAGTTCAAGTTTAAGCCCCAGAGTTTCACTGAATCTTGATGATACGAGCAGGATTCGCTGAAGCATATTCCGTCGCTTCGTAACGCTGAATCTGCTGTTCTTTTAAGCCCAGTTGATCTGCCAATGCCTTCTGGCTTAACTTGGCTGCAATCCGCGCTTTAATCAAAGCCGTCGGCAATTCACTCAAAGATTGAAACGTCATCACCAACGGCTGATCGGGTGAACTTTCGATCAGCGCTTCATAATCCTCTAGCTCCTCCCTAAGATCGGTGAGCTGACTGTTGATAGCGTCTCGCTGTATCTGCCATAGAATCAGGTTTTCTTGTTTTTCGGTTTCTAACTGATCAAGATCAGCCAAAGCCTGCTCAAACTTGCGTGCCTCAGCCTTAGTGATTCGATCGGGAAAAATTCACCGCCGTACTCAGCCTTTTGAGCAGCCCGTTTGTTGGCAAAATCCAGCAGCGCTGGAGCAATAGTTTTGAGTTGGTTCATGTCCACTCCAGTCACCTCCCAGCAGGCATCGAAATCACCTGGAACTAACTTGTCAGTCAACCAGGGGGCCACTCCCGATATCAAGAACAGAAATTTAATTCAGTCTGTTAAAACGCCTTGACACAAGCTCTATTATTTTTAGCGCTTGCCCATCTGTAGAAGTACGATTTCTGTAGTAGCAATCTGCATAAGATTTATTTGACAAAATACTTTTTCTAGAATGACTTTTATGCATTTTTTCTCCGGATGCATCATATTAGAACAGGTGATTATGAAAGCTACTGCATGGATATATGCTTGAAGCTATTGTAGGTTAATTCTTTGTGATTTCTTGATATTTCCCTATAGTTTCTGTTCTCTAGTTTATCTTCTGGCAGATCAAGGCAAAATGGAGGAGTTGGTAAAACGAGAGCGCTAGACTTGACCGGTATTCACCCCCTATCAACAGAGCTAGTCCACCGCATTGCGGCTGGGGAAGTCATTGATTCACCCGCAGCAGCGGTTCGGGAGCTGCTGGATAATGCCATTGATGCCCACGCCACTCGAATTGTGGTGGCCCTTTGGCCTGATGATTGGCGCATTCAGGTCTCTGACAATGGCGATGGATTGAGCTGGCCCGATCTACAGCAGGCCGCCACTCCCCACACCACCAGTAAGCTTCGTAATGGCGATCTCGCCGAGATCATAACCTTGGGCTTTCGCGGAGAAGCACTGCACAGCTTGGCCCAAATGGGTCGGTTAGAACTCTGTAGCCGCTCAGCAGACGAAGGGTGGCGCGTCACCTATGACCGTCAGGGACAGGTGACTGAAGTGGGGCAAGTTGCGATCGCATCTGGCACCATTGCCACTGTCGATCAGTTGTTCCATCACTGGCCTGCTCGCAGACAGGCACTGCCGTCTCTGACCCAGCAGTTACGCAGTATTCAAGCCGTTATCCATACCCATGCACTGTGTCACCCGCAGATTACTTGGCAGGTCTACCAAGGAGAACGGCTCTGGTTTAGTATTGCGGCAGGGGTTACAGCCCAAGATATTCTGCCCCAGATTCTGGGCACTATCCAACCCGGTGACCTGCGCTATCTAAAAGTGCCCTTCCCAGGTAAGGCTGAATCAATCGAGATCTTGCTGGGTCTGCCCGATCGCTGCCACCGCCACCGGCCAGATTGGGTTCGAGTCGCCGTTAACGGTCGCTGTGTTCAGGTCAGTGACGATAACGTGAGTGCCCTGCGTCCTCTAGAACAGGCTATTTTCAGTAACTTTAGGCAGACTCTGCCACGCCACCGATATCCACTTTGCTTTATCCATCTATCGGTCGCCCCCGATCAAGTCGATTGGAATCGCCATCCGGCCAAGACCCATATCTATCTGCGGGATCTAGAACAATGGCGAGGGCGGGTGGCTGCAGCGATTCAAGAGATGTTGCAGATTCCAGGCGAAGCTGGTATGGGGCAAGGGCAGAACGTTCAAACATTAGTGAAAGTTGCCGAGGGCAAAGGTGTCTATAACCTGCAGCAGTCTGCCCAAAGTGGCGGGTCGATAGAAACAGAAGAGCCATTGCTGGGGTTGTCTGCGATCGCCCAGCTCCATCAGACTTACATATTAGCTGAGCATCCTTCTGGGATGTGGCTTGTTGAGCAGCACATTGCCCATGAGCGAGTGCTCTACGAACAGCTTCAGAAAGATTGGCAGTTGGTTCCGCTCACGCCCCCCATTATGCTTTCGGACCTCAGCGATCACCAAATTGATCGGCTCACTCGCTTTGGGCTAGATCTAGAAATATTTGGGCCGCGTCTGTGGGCAGTCCGTTTTGCTCCGGCGGCATTGGCAACCCGTTCTGATTGTAAAGACGCATTGATTGAACTGAGTCATTGCCCTGATTTAGAGGCCGCATTGGTCGCCACTGCCTGCCGCAGTGCCCTTCGTAACGGTACAAAACTCAATCTGTCAGAAATGCAGACGCTACTCGATCAATGGCAGCGGACCCAACGACCCCGTACTTGTCCCCATGGTCGCCCGATTTACCTCTCTCTAGAAGAAACGAGTCTCGCTCGATTTTTCCGGCGACATTGGGTGATTGGCAAAAGTCACGGCATTTAGAACAGACGATCTAACTGCGAACTCGTCGGAGAACCTGCATATCTTCTGCATCTAGCTCAACGCGATCGCCACTTTGAATTAGCTCTACAAAATCTTCGTTAGGCACCATAAAACAGAGGGCATAAAGTCGCCCTTCCCCAGTATTGATAATCTGATGCGTTCCGGTGGGCGGCACCAACAAACTATCGCCCGCTTGAATCTGAACTTCTTTGCCGTCGCAGCTTGCAATGCCTTCGCCCTGGAGAATGAAAAACATCTCTACGGCAATTTGATGGCGATTGGGGGGCGTCGCGCCACCGGGGTCAAAGATTTCAACGCAGACCGTCAGTGAGGCGGCGGCATTGTGGGGGTCAAAAATGATCGCTAGTCGATTGGTATCGTGATTATGAATTCGATAGGCTCGGTAGTCTGCAGGTGTTTTGACCACCGGAATCATGCAATGGTCTGAGGCGCTAGATGTCAGGGTCCGTAACGGAGGCTGAGCAATTAGAGTTGACATCGTAAGCACCAGTGTTGAGATTTGTTTCAGCGCCATCGGGCCTGTAGCGTTACGCTAGCAGACCTTTCTGTCGATCGTGACTGGAGTAAAGGAAATAATAGGTTTTCAGTGTTGAAAGTTCATAATTGCACCCAGCAATGGCAGGGTAGATACAGTTTAATATCGCTATGGGTTCTGTTTTTGGCTCCCGCTCTCAATAGATTCCCTGACAATTTGCAGGTTGTCTTGTGGCGACCCCGGTTTGTCGACTTCAGCCTTCAAGCTTGCCGTAATTTTTGCGCCCCAATCAGGAGCATCAAGAGCAATGCAGGTCTTAGAAGGACGACTTGAGTATTCTTCGTATAGTGCTTGAGCTTGAGGAGTTCCTTTCAACACCCATAGCAAGTCAGTGATTTGCTGAGTTGTTAACTCGGACAGGTTTACTTGACGACTCACTAGAGATC
Organism: Thermosynechococcaceae cyanobacterium; assembly: GCA_049683515.1. GTDB lineage: Bacteria > Cyanobacteriota > Cyanobacteriia > Thermosynechococcales > Thermosynechococcaceae > RCC1774. Next base: position 7,186 of record JBAUJD010000804.1, read on the forward strand.
TCCCTTCTCTTCAAAAAGACCATCGGGCCTGATTCCGCTCATTTTTCCCTAGAGCCACTGCCCACCCCGAAATCGCCATTGCGGGAACACGAGACGCATTAAACTTTGGGAGACGAAAAAAACGCTCACCCAGACCAAGCCGTAGTGAAGCGTAAACCACCCTAGAAAAAACTCATCAATTCCCGGCAGCCGCAGCCCAGCGACGCCAAACATCAACACAAAGAAGAACCATTCCCAAATCGCTGCCATCCACTGCATTGCCGCAGGCCAGTCATGATCCCAGCGCCATTGTTGTAGATAGTGATAGAGAATATCCCAGCCTATTCCAAACAGAACAATATACTGCAGATACCAAAAGGGTCCGAGGCCACTTTTGGGGCCGAGGATGCCAGTGCAGAACAATAGCGTAATCACCAAGCCAACGGTTTCTAATAGCAAAATTCGCGTCTGCCAACGTCCAAAAAGTGTGGGGGTCATCGCTCCTCCAGTTAAGGTGCTTGATTATTCGCCCAGCGCAGCCATTGCCCAACCGATCGCAGGCCGTTGAGACGCTTTAGTCCGGGCGCGCGCGCTTTAACAATGCCGTCTACGGCTTTCAGGGCGCAATACTGCAGCCCTAAAAAACTATCGACGGCGGCGTAGGGACCGCCAAAGGTGATGGCACCTGCGCCATAGATGCGCCCCTGCTGATTACGGAGTTCTAGCAGCTCAAAATCATTGGCGACCGCTAGGCGCTGTTTAGGGTTCAAGGGCAGGCTGTAGTGATTCACTAAGTCAGCCAGGAACGGATCGGATTTAACCTTGCCGTCTAACCCTGTGGCATCAATGATGAAGTGGGCCTCTAGCTTCATTTCACCCTGGAGCTGACTCCCTTCAATCAAGGTGACAGGGCGTCCTTGACTATCGGGTTCTACCCGAATTACTTTACCAAAGGTAATTTGATACCAGCCTTCATTGATGCCCTGCTGGACAATGTTCTGCCAGTCAAGGCGGTCGGCGGTGGTGGTGCCGCCCCATTGGTCTAAAAGTTGCGATCGCATCTCCGGCTCTGCTTTCTCTAGCACTTCCCTCAGCGTTCCGCCCCAGCAGGCTTTCGGCCAGTTAAAAGGCTGAAACTCAAAGTGGTTTTTGACTGTGCGTTGAGACCTTCCGTAGGGGTTGCCCTGGGGCTTGGGCGATCTCATCAGATGCAAGATCGAAATATTGGGGTTGCGCTGGCGGGCCTCATAGAGTCGCTGGATAATCCGAGAGGCTACGATGCCTCGGCCTCTAACCACGACGGTGCCGCCATGCTGCTCTAGAGATTGATAAACATGGTGGTGTTCTTCGTAGGCGTTGACCACCGACTGAAAATCATTGTGCTCACTGCGGTACGCCTTGAGATCGGGCAAAAATTGAATCACCGGATACCCCGTCGCCAAATGGACGTACCGCGCAATCACAAAGGCATGTTGACCTCGACCTTGGGAATAGGCAATCGCATAGCGACCATCCTGGGTCTGCCGAATGGACTTAACCCGACCAAATTTGTAAATTTCAGACCAGCCAATCCGAGCCGCTTCGCGATCGATAGAAGCAAACACGTTACCGGCCCTAGGGGTATAGGTTTCCGCAAAGGTGGGTTCAGAGAACACCTGCCACAGCCGTTGGCAAACCTCCCCTAACTGTCCCTTTTGCAGGCTGGCCCCGGCTTCTCTAAGGGCATAGCTGGGCCAGCCACAGATATTGTCGGGGCAAGAGTCAGAATTAGAGCGCAGCCGTTCGTGGGGTGGAATTTGAGAGTTAAGGCACAGTCGTTGATATCGGGCGTAGGGCTTATCTTCTAAGCCCAGAGCGCGAATTTGATTCACCTTAGCGCCGCTGAGCCGCATACAATCGACCCAAATAAAGCTGCCGAGGCCCGCACCAACGGCGGCATATTCCATCTCTTCAACAGGTAGGCGCGTCGCATAGAGCGCCTGCACATCAACCTGGCGATCCCGAAAGCAAGGGGGCGGGAACGTGCTCACAGATTCTTCTGCCACCACAACAGGATCAGGGACGCGAATCACAGAATCTTGTGGTCGGACTGGCGGCGGCGAGACCACCGGCGTCAGGTTGATCGTGATTTGGTAAGCACCAATTTGGATGCGATCGCCCTTCTTAAGGGTACAAACCGTCTGCAGTACATCATTGACCTGCAAACCATTACTGCTGTTTTGATCGAGAATTTGGACCTGCTCTGGAGTCACCTGGATCAGGGCATGAAACCGAGACACCTTGGTATCTGTTAAATCAATACGGGTGACGCTTTGCCCC
>JBAUJD010000805.1:0-5344 GCA_049683515.1 Thermosynechococcaceae cyanobacterium
AGCGACACACTAACTGTTCGAGGGATAGACCTGGAGCATAGGCTTCAATCACCTTGCCCGTATCACGGCAGGTAATTAAAAGGTAGTCACAATAGGCACACTGGGTTCGCACTATTGCTCCCTCAACGTAGTGCCGCTCTGCCGGTTGACCGCAGTTGGGACAACGTACGCTTTCTATCTGATTCATTGTTAAGGCCTTTTAAAAAGTGAGGAGTCTATATTTGGTCGGAAAAAGTTGGGTTGTATAATGGGATGCTTACAAATTGGCTAATGTTTTGTTGATATTTTATATTTTTGGCTGACGCCAGAGATGTGATTAGGGCAACAATGGATGAAATCCTTAGAATTCCTACTTAAGGTATAACACCTGCATTTTCTAATGAGTGATAAATCACCTGTTTTTTTAATAAACTCACAGAGTTGTTTACAAATTGTATGTCAATGATGGATCCCCGGCGATTGTGGGTAACCTCGGATACTCTCATGGGACCGTCCTAATCTGGGGATCATTCTAGGGGTAACGGTATACAGGATCGATGTTGCTGTGGCGGTAGCCCTCAATTGGATCTGGGGATCCATCTCTAACAGGGCTGGGGATCACTCACTGCCGCCGCTGGACCGGAGGGAAACCTTCGCGAACCTTCTAAACAATTGTTCCCCAAAATATGCAGAGATAAGATGTCTTGATCCCCGCTTTTTGAACCATTCGTCCTCAAGAATGTATTCAAATTTACAGATTGCATGGGATGATTGGACTGTTTTTCTCTAGGCACCCTTAACACATTGCCCTTAAAATTGAGGCTGGCAAGCGGCAGTCGGACGTATCTAGCGTTTGAATACGCCCAGTGGCAGTTAGTCTTGACGTTCTGGACAGATCATGGCTGGGGATGAAAGTACTCATAAATCTGTTGAGCCAGTTGAGGGCCGATGCCGGGGACTGTGGCGAGTTGGGCGGCAGAGGCTTCTCGAATATAGTCAATGGAACGAAATGCGGCCAGGAGTTGCTTCTGGCGATGGTGACCTAGCCCTGGAATTTCGTCTAGGCGAGAGCGGCGCATGCGTTCGGTGCGCTGCTGTCGATGAAAGCTAACAGCAAAACGGTGGGCTTCATCCCGCAGGCGGCGCAAAAGCTGAACACCGGGTTGATCGGCATCCGTCTCAAGGGGTTGCTTAGCACCGGGTAAAAATATTTCTTCTCTTTGCTTGGCGAGGCTAACGACCTGTAGAGATTCGGTTAGCTCCATCTCAGCTAGGACCGCCATCACCGCAGAAAGCTGCCCTTTGCCGCCATCAATCATAATCAGGTCCGGCCAATCGGCTGAACCGAGGCGGGGCTGCTCAGGCTTCTCGATGTAGCTGCGGAAGCGGCGACCAATCACTTCAGCGAGACTCGCAAAATCATCGGAATGGCCGGTTTTAATCGCAGGATTTCTGATTTTATAGCGACGATAGTGCTGCTTGGCGGGTAAGCCTTCTACAAAGACCACTCTAGAGGCCACGGCATCAGAGCCTTGAATATGAGAAATATCGTAGCCTTCAATCCGGCGAGGCAGTTCGGGCAGATCAAGTAAAGCTGCTAAGTCCTGTTGAGCTTGAGTTGTCAGGTCTCTGGCCCGCTGGGTGCGCATCAGTTCATGACCGGCGTTGCGTTCGACCATTTGGATGAGTTCAGCCTTTGTTTGACGCTGGGGGCACAGCACCGTGACCTTTCGGCCTTTGCGATCGCTTAATCCATCGGCTAGCAATTCAGGTTCGGGCAGCTCGGCCTGCACCAAAATCTCTGCCGGAATTTCTACTGGGTCGGCGCTAATGTAGTGCTCTTCTAAGACTCGCTGTAGAATCGCGCCCACAGAACCCGATTGGGGATCGGCCATAAAACCCAATCGCCCCACCAGCCGTCCAGCTCGGATCTGGAAGAGCTGTATACAGGCGGTTTGCTCATCGGCAGACAGTGCGATTGCATCCCGTGAAATCGTGTCGTCGGGGAGCGCCACCTTCTGATCGGCCCCTAATTTGCCTAACCCTTCGATTTGGTCCCGGAGGCGAGCGGCGTACTCAAAGTTCAGTTCCTCGGCAGCCTGCTCCATCTGGGTCGAGAGAATCTCGATGAGTTCCCCTGTCCGTCCCTGGAAAATCATGGCGATTTTCTGAAGCGTCTTCCGATAATCGTCTGAGGTGACTAGCTTTTGGCAAACGCCGGGGCACCGGCCAATGTCGTAGTTGAGGCAGGGACGATCTTTAAATAAAGGACGCCGCCGCTGTTTTAAAGGAAAAATTTTCTTGACCAGGTGCAGGGTGGAGCGCAGGAGTCGAGTATCGACGTAGGGGCCGTAGTAGCGATCTTCTTTTTTCCCTAAGCGCCGCCTGCGGGTAATAAACAGGCTGGGATAGTCTTCGGACCAAGTGATGCACAGGTAAGGATATTTCTTATCGTCCTTGAGCAACACGTTGAAGTGGGGCTGGTGTTGCTTAATCAGGTTCGCTTCTAAGGCGAGGGCTTCAGCTTCAGAGTCAGTGACGATAAATTCAATATCGGTGACCTGACGCACCATCAGCTCTAGGCGTGGCCCCAAATCTTGAGAGGCTCGAAAATAAGAGCGCACCCGCGCCCTCAGTCGCTTAGATTTGCCAATGTAGAGAATATTATCTTTAGCGTCTCGCATGAAGTAGACGCCCGGTTCCACCGGAATTTGCTTGAGCCGAGATTCAAGGCGTTCAGGGGTTTTGAGCAGCGGCGTGGTGGTCAGCAGATCGGGCACAGATTTAGAGGCGTGGAGGAGGGCTACCTGATCTAGGGTATCTTGCTTATTCTATCGGCTGCATCGGATCAGAGCAGGACTAGAGCCAGCCGCAGAGAGTTGCGATCGCAACCCCCATCAAAAGCCCTGCCGAGCCAGCGATCGCGGTTGGCAGCACCGCTAAAGGCGACCATCTCTGCCATTGAGTCGGGACGTTCTGGTCGCGTTGCGTCGATGGACTGAAAACCATAACTCTGCACCTCTAGCACCAGTGAATCGAGTCGTCAGTGAATTCAGTTCACAGAGCGAGTCAAGTACCACTATAGCAAATATAAAGAAAATATTAAATTACTGTCCCGACGGGAGCGGGACCAAGATCAAGCTGCCGTCAAATGGACCTTGGGCAGATTGCCCCTTTGTAAACCGCCAATACTGCTGATACTGGTTAAAGAAATTTTGGCCCAAAATACCGTCTACCCCCAGCACAGACAAAATTGAGGAACTCGAAAGAATAATCGCGTCTAGGTTGTCTTGCTGAAATGTATGCAGCTTGACAGAGGCGAGGCGAGTCTGGGACGCCTCTTCTAGGCCACAAAACCCTAAGACCTGTTGTGGCTGAGCTGCAGCGACCTGGGCGCGACGGGCCACTTCTGTTGAGATAAAGGTGCTGCCCGCCCCCGTATCTAATAAGAACGTAAATGGGCCTTGTCCATTCACCTCAATGCGGGCCAGCATCACCCCCAGCTTTTCAGTTAATGGCACCGCGTAGGGCTGCCATTCAGCAGGCAGCGGACTAGCGGGACTCAGGAATAGGGACCGCTGTTGTGGATGGAGTCGCACATCAAAAAAACGCAGCGCATCCATACCCAGCACCCCGGCGAGCTGCTTCGGAATCACAGTGCTGTTAAAGTTTAGTGCCCTTAGCCCCTGGACCTGCGCTCCCTTCATCGACAGCGTTGGGAGGGTGTGTAGCGTTGCGTTGAGATCGGGGCAATCATCGCCAGCTACCGCCAGCCCTAAACGCTCTTTAGGAATAGGGGTGCCTCTAAGCTGGAGCTGCTGGACTATTTCAGGAGCCACCAAGGAAGTAGACGCTCCCGTATCTAGGAGAAACTGTTTTTGAACGCCACCGAAGGTCACTGGAACGGTAAAAATTTTGGTGCCGGGGACAAGCTGGAGCGGCAACGCTGCACTCCCCCGAACGCTGGGAGATGGAACGTCTAAGCCCTGAAGCTGCACAATGGCCTGAGCCGAGGTGGGCTGGCTGTGGGGATAAGCCGATAGCTTCAAGCCCCAGCCTAGGGCTGCGCTGGCAATGCTGGCGGTAATCAGGGTGACGATTATGCGCTGACTGGTCATCTCGAAACTAGCTCTGATCCTGAATCCAGCGGCGGAGCGATCGCACAACCTGATTCTCGCTTTGAGTTTGTCTCCGCTCTAATAACGTATTAAGCTGTGCGGCTGTCAACAGCGGAAACGCAATGCTGATGTCAGATTCTGCATACTCGCCAGTCTCTAAACGATAAATCACGAGACCTCGTTGTTTGGTATAGCGCCATATCTCAGGAATCCCCAACGCCCGATAAATATCAATGCGTCGGGTTGAAGGACTAGTAATATCGACCTCAATGACTAGGTCGGGGGGCAGATGTGCCGGAATCTCAGGATCAATCCCTACTAAGCAAGACGCATTTTGGAGATAAAAGCCGGTATCTGGTTCTGCCCCTTTTTCTAGATCGTCACGCTCTAAGGTCATTGAACCCACGTCAACGACTTCTTGCTCTAGCTCTTCTGTCAACGTCGTGACAATGCGAGCGAGCAATCGATTAATAATTTCATGAACTTTAGAGGGCCTCTTGAGGGTTAAAATCCCCTGACTGTAGGCAAGGCGTGTGGAACGGTGATCGCCCATATCGCTCAGCATTGCCTGATAGGTATGCCAGCTAATATTAGAGAGCACAACGGTTTGGGTAAGTTGCCCATCGAAATTACCTATCTCAAGCTCACTGACTTGAGTCGAAAGCATGACCATTATTATCGCCTACGCCAGTGGCTTCATTCTACTTGAGAAGCTTTCTTCCTTGTCTGAATTGAATCAGGTAAAAATATTAAGTAGGATTCCCCTGCAAACTGGTCTAAAATAGTAGACCCTTGCTTCTGACTTCTATGGTAATGCTCACCTGACATTCGGCTCAGGGCGCTGAGCATCAAGAAGAAACAGAGGCCACTATGATCATAAGGACAAACTCAAGCGATGATTTCCTACGAAACAATGTATATCCTCAGACCGGATGTAAATGAGGAGCGACTAGACCAAGCCATTAACCAGTATCAAGAAATTCTGACCGAGAATGGCGCAGAGAAGTTAGATACCCAGCATCGTGGCAAACGCCGTCTGGCTTACGAGATCCAGCGCTTTAGAGAAGGGATCTATATCCAAATGAACTATGAGGCTCCGGGCGCTGCTATAGCAAAGGTCGAAAAGGCCATGCGAATGAGCGAAGACGTGATTCGCTACCTCACCCTTAAGCAAAGCCCTCCTCAAACTGAAGACACTGCAGCAGATAGCTAACCCCATGGATCAGTCGGACCCATCCCCCTTAGAG
>JBAUJD010000806.1:0-3900 GCA_049683515.1 Thermosynechococcaceae cyanobacterium
CCCCCATGGCCGTCATGCATAGCGATGTTGAGCATAACTTTCGGCAAGACAGCAATTTTTTCTATCTAACCGGCTTCAATGAACCCAACGCCGTAGCGGTGTTGGCTCCCCACCACGAAGAGCATCAGTTTGTTCTGTTCGTGCAGCCTAAAGATCCAGAGAAAGAAACCTGGACCGGCTACCGCACTGGAGTAGATGTCGCGAAGGCAGAGTATGGGGCCGATGAAGTCTATTCCATTGCTGACCTTGATGAACACCTGCCCAAATATCTCGCCCAGGCCGATCGCATTTACTATCATTTGGGATGCGATCGCGCCTTCAATCAAATCGTTCTCAATCACTGGCAGCGGTTGCTAGCGAAGATTCCCAAAGAAGGCGTTGGACCGACAGCCCTCGAAGACCCCATCACCCTTTTGCCCCCAATGCGAATGGTGAAAAGTGACTCAGAACTCGCCACCCTGCGTAAAGCCATTGAGATTTCAGTGGAGGCCCATACCCTGGCTCAAGATATGGCCCAGCCCGGTCGCTATGAATATGAAATCCAGGCCGAGATGGAGCGCTTATTTCGACTCAAGGGCGGCGTGGGACCAGCCTATCCCTCCATCGTGGCATCGGGGTTTAACGCCTGCATTCTGCACTACACCGAAAACAACCGGCAAATGCAAGACGATGACTTGCTTCTCATTGATGCCGGGTGCAGCTACGACTATTACAACGCTGATATTACCCGCACCTTTCCTGTGAATGGGCGCTTTACCAAAGAGCAAAAGATTCTCTATGAACTGGTCCTAGAGGCGCAAACCCAGGCCATCGAAAAAGTGCAGCCCGGTACGCCTGTCAATGCCTACCATGATGTAGCCGTGCGCGTACTCACAGAGGGGCTAGTGGATCTCGGACTGCTGGTGGGAGAAATCGATAAGCTGATCGAAGAAGAAACCTATAAACCCTTCTATATGCACAAAACAGGGCACTGGCTCGGCTTAGATGTCCATGACGCTGGACTGTATAAGAAAGATAAAGAAAACTGGCTCCCGTTCCAGGCCGGTCAAGTGATCACCGTTGAACCGGGCCTATATATTGGCCTTGATATTAAACTAGCCGAAGAGCAGCCCGAAGTGCCCGAACAATGGCGAGGGATTGGTATTCGCATTGAAGACGATGTCCTAGTCACCGCCACCGGGAACGAAGTGCTCACCCAAGCCGTCCCCAAGGCGGTGGAAAGCTTAGAGCAGACTGCACCGTCCTGAACCCAAAAAACGGTATTGTGTGGTGTGAATATTTGAACGCGTTCGTAAACACCTATGACTGCCACTGATCATCGTCCCACTCCTCCCGCTGCCGGAGTTCTGCAGCTTGTCGGTATTATCTTAGTCCTGACCTTCTTTCTGGACTTTATCATTCGTCTGGTTGCGTTGCCGGTAACCACCGACGAGATGCAGTACCAGTTGCTCAACGAATTCATCGATCGCGGGGTGATGCCGCTGATTGGCTTAGCACTGGTCTATGTGGGCTTTTGGCTTAAGCAATCCTCCGTGGCCCCTAAAAAAAGCACCTCAGCTTGGAAAGACCCCAATTTTTGGACCTTTGTGTTTGCTAGCCTCTTAGGGCTTTTGTTTCTCGTGGTGGTGCCGTTTCACTATTCTATGACCGGCAAACTCTTTACTCAGGGGATGGAGCAGTTTGATCAGCGCGTTGCTCAAGATGAACTGAGAGTTCAGCAAGGTGTTAGGCAGCTAGAGCAAGAAAAGCAGCAGTGGCAGGCCATCTCTAAAGATGCCAATCAGGTTGATGCATTGCTACAGAATCCTCAACTGCCGCCCCAACAGAAAGCGCAACTTCAAGAGCTGAAGAAGAATCCAGCCGCCCTTGAGCAAGCGGCACAAACGACGCTGGTTCAGATTGAAGAGAATCTCAAGCAGGTAAAAGACCAGCAAGGACAACTCGAAAAGCGCAAAGCTGAACAGATCGATCAGGCTAAAGGCGAGCGGCTGATGTCAAGAGCGCGTTCTTCAATGCGAAGCCTTCTACTGGCTCTAGGGTTTGCCATAATTGGCTGGACAGGACTCCGAGACTCTCGATAAAGCTCAGCCTCATCCAAATAAAACTGCGCTAAGATAAACGAAAGAGATAATTCTTTACAAAGTTGCTATTTCTTCTCAAGGGCAGCTCAGTAAATTGTTTTTAATTGTTTTGCGCTCAAGGAGCTGAGTTCGTGGATAGGCGATTGAAGGTTCTTCTGGGTCGATTAAAGCAGGATCTGAAGACAGATCTGATTGCCGGACTCCTGGTGGTCATCCCGCTCGCCACAACCATCTGGCTATCGGTCACTAGCTCTGTCTGGGAGATTAGGTTTCTAACGACCATTCCGAAGCGCTTAAATCCCTTCCCTGACATCAACCCCTTGCTACTGGATTTGATTGATCTGAGTGTCGGGCTGGTGGTGCCGTTGCTGAGCATTTTGCTCATTGGTCTAATGGCTCGTAACTTCGCGGGGCGATGGCTCCTAGACTGGGCCGAACGAACCTTGCTGGTGATTCCGCTGGTGGGGAATGTCTACAAAACCCTCAAACAGATTTTAGAAACGCTGCTTAAAGATTCACGCAGTAAGTTCCGTCGTGTAGTGCTCGTGGAATATCCCCGGCGAGGGCTGTGGGCGATCGCCTTTGTGACCGGCACCATTGAGACTGCGATCGCCCCAAACTTACCGGCTCCGATGGTGAATCTCTTTATCCCAACTGCGCCGAATCCGACTACGGGCTGGTATTCTTTGGTCCCTGAGTCAGAAGTGATCGACCTCGATCTCGCCGTAGAAGATGCCTTTAAGCTCGTGATCTCTGGCGGCATTGTGTCACCCGATTGGTCCACTGTCGTCTCCAAGCCCAAGGCAGTTGACGCCAATAGCGAAACCGAAGCCGTTTTTGCTGTATCGCGCCGCAGTCTCAGAAATTTATGGGCTGCAGAGACACCAGAGAGTTAAGCGCGTCTAAGAGGATGCTTGAGACCTCTGAAAATCATCCTGCTATGGCCCGATGCCTAACGTTTGACGAATGACCTCATCTGAGGCTCGAAACCCCACAAGGACCGCTTTGCCATCTTTGACCAATAGCGGTCGCTTTAGCAGCATTGCGTCCTGCCCAAAGGCCTCGATCCATTGAGCCTCGGTCCAGCTTTTTTTCTCGTCCCCAATGGCTCGATAAGACTTGCCTGAAGTATTCCGCATTGGCTTAGACCCCAGTGTTTTAACCCAATCTTCAATCTGTTGGGGCGACGGTGGGCGATCTTTTGTATTGATGAAGTCATAGGATACCTCATGAGTGTCGAGCCACTGAAGGGCTTTTTTGCAGGTGCCGCAGGTGGGGATGCCATAAACTTGCAGGGCCATAGATACTTCTCGCAGGGATAGTAACGAAAATGGGATAAGGCGTATCGTACTGTGTATCAAGATTAATGTCTTAGAACAGCATGGCCCCATCTAGCTCTACTGGAATAGCGTGGGTATGGGCACCTTCGCCGCAGGTCCGTGGGGTCGGGAAGACCTTGCCCGGATTCGCTAATTCCTTGGGATTAAACACATGACGGACCCACTGCATCGTCTCTAGATCTGCTGCAGAGAACATCTCTGGCATATAGCAGCGCTTGTCGGCCCCAATGCCGTGTTCACCAGAAATGCTGCCGCCCTGATCGACGCACAGCTTTAAAATCTCACCCCCTAGTGCCTCTACTTGCTCCAGTTCTCCCGGCTTCGACTCATCGTACAGAATCAATGGGTGTAGATTGCCATCTCCGGCATGGAAGACATTTGCCACCCTTTTTTTATATTTCTTGCTCAGCTTTTGAATTTCAACGAGAGTCTCCACAAGCTTAGTTCGGGGTATGACGCCGTCTTGCACAAAGTAATTG
>JBAUJD010000807.1:0-4040 GCA_049683515.1 Thermosynechococcaceae cyanobacterium
GGGCGGACCTGTTGAGCTAAAGCTTGTTCACCAGCATCAGGATCTGAAATTCCACATCATTGATCACGGGCTAGGCATTCCGGCAAAGGATCATGCGCTCTTATTTGAACCCTTTCATCGCGGCAAAAACGTCAGCAATATTCCTGGCACCGGGTTAGGGCTGAGTATCGTCAAGCAATTTGTAACCCTCCTGAACGGCACCGTTTCCTTTGACAGCGTGTTGGGGGCAGGGACCACCTTCACCGTTTGTTTACCTGCCCATCAATATAGATAAGCCCGCTTGATGGCAAGCGTGGTCTGACCCTCATGTTCTAGACTGCAGGACATGCGAGTTTGTACATACTGGGAGCAGTCAATCTTCTGACATGGACGGGAATTCATCATCAAGGACTTGCTCGGCTGTGTAGGGACACTCCGTAGGGAAGGTGCTGATATTTAGGCGAGTCTCACGAGCCGCTTGTTTTCTAGCAACGGCATAGCGTTGTTCGATGACTTCTAGGTATAAAGTCTTGAGGCTGGGGCTGCTTTCTAGCGACAGTCGGATTCGCTCTCGATGCTCATCAATCGTTCTAATCCAGCTACTGCTGCGTTTATCAGCTTGGTAGTGCCACTTCAAGAGGTGCATCAACAAAATGCTTAAATTACTCTTGAGAGCGTTCTTTTCACTTCTTCCCAAGCTTTCGACCTCTTCGATCAGGTTCTCGATATCTAGCTCACTCAATTTCTCCTGCCTGAGTAGCTCGGCAGCCTGATTGATCCACTCAACAAAGTCAACTTCATACAGTTGCTGATGAGGCGTAGTGCGAATCTGTGTGCTATCCATCGGTGGCACCCGATCTGTAAGGTTACTTCCAATCTGACACACTTATACTGTGCTGTGAGAAAGTTGAGAAATTACCCGAATACTGTTTTTCAAGTCATAGCCTAGCTCTTCATAAACCACGAGGGAGTCATGGTAGACAGAAGCGTTACCCCGGTCCGCCAGATTGTAGACGACCTTTACCGAACCCAGTCGCGTCGGGTGTTTGCCACGCTGATTCGACTTTTGGGCGATTTCAACCTCGCAGAAGAAGCCCTCCAGGATGCCTTTACTGCAGCAGCAGAAAAATGGCCCCAAGAGGGCGTGCCTAATAATCCCCGTGCGTGGCTGGTGTCCACCGGACGCTTCAAGGCTATCGACACCCTGCGCCGCCGCACCCGCTTTGACCACTCCCGCTCAGAACTGGCATTAAGTCTAGAGACGAAATCTAGTCCCCTTGAACTCAAAGATGACGATCTTGTGGAGGATGATCGCCTGCGCCTGATCTTTACCTGCTGCCATCCGGCCCTATCGCTGAATACCCAAGTCGCGCTGACGCTGCGAGAAATTTGTGGCCTCAAGACCGAAGAAATTGCTAGTGCCTTTCTCAGTGCCCCCACCACCATTGCCCAGCGCATTGTGCGCGGCAAAGCCAAGATTCGGGATGCGAAAATTCCCTATGAGGTGCCGTCAATTCTCGATCTTCCCGCACGGCTAGACGCTGTTTTGGCGGTCGTTTATCTGGTGTTCAATGAGGGATACTCCGCTTCATCAGGGGAGTCGCTAACGCGCTCCGATCTCTCTAGCGAAGCGATTCGCCTCGGACAGTTGCTGGTCGAACTTTTACCTGATCCAGAAGCGATCGGTTTGCTGGCCTTGATGCTGCTGCAGGAGTCACGGCGCACCGCTCGCACCTCGTCAACGGGTGACCTAATTCTGTTAGAGGATCAAGACCGTTCCCTTTGGAATCAAGAGCAAATTGGGGAGGGTAAAGCGCTGGTGGAGCAGGCGCTGGCTTCACGGCGGTTTGGGGTGTATACCATTCAGGCTGCGATCGCATCTATCCATGCAGCAGCCTCCAACACTTTAGCCACGGATTGGACTCAAATCGTGGCCTGGTATGACGTATTAATGCAGGTTAATTCTTCACCCATTATCGATCTGAATCGGGCCGTGGCGATCGCAATGCGCGACGGTCCTGCTGCCGGACTGCAGCTTGTCGATGCTATCTTGGCTCGGGGTGATTTGGCAGACTATCACCTGGCCCATGCGGCGCGGGCCGATTTGTGTCGGCGTCTGGGTAGAGTCGCTGATGCTAGGGAATCTTACGGTCAGGCACTTGCGATCGCAAAGCAAGAACCGGAGCGTCGGTTTTTAGAAAAACGCCTGCGCGAACTGGACTAAAAATTTTTGGATCTCTCTGTCGATCTGCAGCCTCACTGAACGACTACTGAGTAGAGGCGGCTCTTTCAACTCAAATTCTGACCGCTCCATGAGGAGAGTCGATGAGAATTTCCGTCTACTTCTTAGAACTTCTCTCAGCATTCAGCAACATTGAGGATAGAAACCATGAAATACATGCTACTCATTTATAGCGACGAAAACGCCTGGACCGAAAGCGAGCAGGAGCAGTGCTATTCCGAGTCTGTGCAGCTTACCCATCAGCTCAAAGCCAACGGCCAATATGTAAGCGCCTCCCCCCTACACCCCGTTTCGACGGCGACCAGCATTCAGGTTCGCAACGGCAAACCGTTGGTGACGGATGGACCGTTCGCTGAAACCCATGAACAATTGGGCGGCTATTTTTTAGTTGATGCGAGAGATCTCAACGAAGCGATCAATATTGCTGAACGCATTCCAGCCGCTCGTAAGGGTACGGTTGAAATTCGCCCGATCTTGGAACTCTCAGGTCTGCCAGAGGACTGAAGAACAAGTTTTTGAGGAAGCAGAGGATCGATAAATCTGCGTCAATCACGCATCGTTTTTCTTGACGGCAATATCGAAGTGCAGCACCTCTTCTCGTTTTTCTAGACAATAGACTCCACCTGTCGATCTTGTACACTCCTGTTCGACTAATGAACAAAGCCATGATTCAAGCTTGGTCGTTTACCCCCAAGATTCAGTCTAGAGCTTCGAACCATAGAGAAAATTAGTGAATTAACTCAAGGAGTTCATTATGAAATCGATTACTTATCTCTACTTCAACGGTCAATGCGAGGCCGCGTTTAAGTTCTACGAGCAATGCCTCGGAGGCAAGATCGTTGACGCGATCACCTACGGAGACACCCCCACCGATTCACCGATGGCCGCGCAAGTATCTCCTGAATCGCGCCATCAAATCATGCACACTCACTTAGTTGTGGGCAATGTGGAACTGATGGGGTCAGATGCCTCGTGCGAATACTTTGAGAAACCACAGGGCTTTTCCGTATCGCTCCAATTTGCATTTGCAGATGCGGCAGAAGGTGAACGAATCTTTCATGTCTTGGCAGAAAACGGAACGATACGGATGCCCCTCGAAGAAACCTTCTGGGCTTCTCGTTTTGGCATGCTGGTCGATCAGTTTGGCACCCCGTGGATGATTAACTGTGCGCCAGCGGCCTAACCCTGTAAACCCATCAACTGTGAAAGGAGAAAATCATGAGTACTAAAATTTTCGTCAACCTTCCAGTCAAAAATCTCGATTCATCAATCGCGTTCTTTACGCAACTTGGTTTTTCGTTTAATCCTCAATTTACAGATGCCACTGCCGCCTGCATGGTCATCAGCGACGATATCTACGCCATGCTTTTAACCCATGCCAAGTTTAAAGAGTTCACGCCCAAAGAAATATGCGATGCAACCCAGAGCAGCGAAGTATTAGTGTGTCTTTCCCGTGAGAGTAGAGAGGATGTAGACGCAATCGTTCGGGATGCGATCGCAGCAGGGGGCACAACCTACAGCGAACCCCAAGACCACGGCTTTATGTATGCCCATGGATTTCAAGACTTAGATGGTCACATTTGGGAAGTTATGTTCATGGAACCCAGCGCAGTTGAAGGCTAGGTCATTACACTCCTCTGAGTCAGAAATAATCAAAGGGAGATTTTACGATGAAAGTCATGGTTCTAGTTAAAGCCAACTCAGACTCTGAAGCGGGCGTGATGCCCAGCGCAGAAATTCTAACGGAGATGGGTCAATACAATGAAGAATTAGTCAACGCCGGAGTCATGCTAGCGGGTGAAGGACTCCATCCTAGTTC
>JBAUJD010000808.1:0-3945 GCA_049683515.1 Thermosynechococcaceae cyanobacterium
ACATAGAAGAGAGAAGGCAAAGTGGACTGATATAAAATCACACAACTGGCTCTTGAAACAGTCCAGTTATGCCTTTAGATTAGCAGCAGTGACCACAATCATAGAGACCATGACGATGCAACCCACAGCCCGAACCCAGGTCCGGCGTGCTCCCCAGCGCGGAGAATACGATCGCACCATCATATATCAAATCTTAGATGAAGCCCTTGTCTGTCATGTGGGATTTGTCTCTGAAGGCCAGCCAGTGGTGATTCCCACCGCCTATGGTCGAATCGAGGACCAGCTTTATATCCATGGTTCACCCGCGAGTCGCATGTTGAGATCGCTCCAAACTAACCTAGAAGTCTGTGTCACCATCACGCTTTTAGATGGCCTAGTGCTAGCGCGCTCAGCCTTTCACCACTCCATGAACTATCGCTCAGTCGTCATCTTTGGCAGCGCCACCCCTGTCACGGAACCTAAGAAAAAATGGCAGGCTCTTAAAGCCTTCACCGAACAGGTTGTGCCGCAGCGCTGGTCTGAGGTTAGGCCACCGACCTCCCAAGAACTACAGGGAACCCTAGTACTCGCGCTTCCCTTGACAGAAGCCTCTGCCAAAATTCGCACGGGTCCACCCCTTGATGATGAGGCCGATTATCAGTCCTCAGTATGGGCCGGAGAGCTGCCCCTCCAGATCGCCACCACCTCACCGATTCCAGATCCTCGTCTGCCACCTGAGATAGCCTTACCCAGCTATATCCAGAGCTATGCCCACCACCGTAACCCTTTATAATAGACGGGTTGCCCTGTCTGGTCTCATGAACGGAAATGCCTTGATCGATGCCACCACGCCGCGAACCGATATGTTGCAGGTGTCGGTGGTGGTGCCGATATATAACGAGGTTGAGAGCGTGCCGCATCTGCTGGATGCGATCGCATCCACTCTTACCCAGCACCACCTGCCCTACGAAATTGTGGCCGTTGACGACGGCTCCACCGACGGCACCGTTAAGCTTCTAAAAGGGTTAGCGCTAGATCGCGCCGATCTTCGGGTGGTGCTGCTGCGCCGCAACTATGGTCAGACCGCCGCCATGTCTGCCGGGTTTAACCATGCCCGAGCAAAAGTGATCGTCACCTTAGACGGTGACTTACAAAACGATCCTCAAGATATTCCAAAGCTGCTAGCGAAGCTTAATGAAGGGTACGACGTGGTCAGCGGCTGGCGCAAAAATCGTCAAGATAAAGCCTTGACCCGAAAGCTACCGTCCAAGCTTGCCAATTTACTGATTGGGCGGGTGACGGGGGTAAGCCTCCATGACTACGGCTGTTCTCTTAAAGCCTATCGGGCGGAGTTAGTGGCCGACATGAACCTCTATGGCGAACTCCATCGGTTTTTACCGGCCCTTGCCGCCATTGAAGGGGCTAAGATTGCAGAACTAGAGGTCAATCACCATGCTCGGCAATATGGGGTCAGCAAGTATGGCTTGGGCCGCACCTTCAGAGTGCTGATGGATTTGCTCACGGTTTACTTTATGAAGACCTTTTTGACCCGTCCCATGCACGCCTTCGGCTGGTTCGGTTTGAGTTCAACCTTGGTCGGTTTAGCGATTGGGAGCTATCTCACCTTTATCAAGATTGTGGGGCAAGAAACCATTGGCGATCGCCCTTTGCTCACGCTGGCAGTGGTGCTAGTCCTGGGAGGTATTTATCTGTTTAGCTTTGGTCTACTGGCTGAACTGGTGATGCGAACCTATCATGAATCTCAGGGACGACAGATCTACCGCGTCCGAGAAGTGATTGAGCCACAGCAAGGCAACTCCATCTAGTCATTCGTACTGCTGGAGTGGAGAGGTTTCTTTGTAGATTGCCTGACACACATCTCTGCCGGTTAGACAAGTTGACTCGAGAGGCAAGACAGAAGCGGATGGTTGCAGGGGTGAAAATGATGACTGACTGCCCCCATTAGAACTTTGATCTGAGGAATAAGTCATGAGTCAAATTACGCTGGCCTGGATTGGCCTACCTTTTTTAATTGGGTTTAGCATTTATCTGCTCCCAAAGCTCGACCGTATCCTTGCCTTGATGGTGGCGCTGATCTCTTGCGGTTATGGGTTGCAGGCAATCCTATCTTCTTCACCACTTAACCTGCAGCTTTTAGATAACTTTGGCGTGACGTTGCTCGTTGATTCAATGAGTGGCTACTTTATTGTGACTAATGCGCTGGTCACGGCAGCGGTGATTCTGTACTGCTGGCACACCGAGAAATCAGCGTTCTTCTATACCCAGATGATTATCCTGCACGGCAGCCTTAATGCCGTTTTCATCTGTGCTGACTTTATTAGCCTCTATGTGGCCCTAGAGGTAATTGGGATTGCGGCTTTTCTGCTGATTGCCTATCCCCGCACTGATCGCGCGATTTGGGTGGGCCTACGCTACCTGTTCGTCAGCAATACGGCGATGCTGTTTTACCTGCTAGGGGCGCTGCTGGTGTATCAGGCCACGCATTCCTTTGCCTTTGCGGGTTTAGGGCAGGCTCCGACGGAGGCCGTGGCCCTGCTTTTTCTGGGACTGCTCACGAAGGGGGGCATCTTTGTCTCGGGGTTGTGGCTGCCCTTGACCCATTCTGAATCGGACACGCCTGTGTCTGCGATGTTATCAGGAGCTGTTGTGAAAACGGGCGTTTTCCCGTTGGTGCGCTGTGCCTTGATGGTGGAGGGCATTGAACCGATGCTTCAAATCTTTGGGGTGGGTACAGCCTTACTGGGCGTGAGCTATGCCATCCTTGAGCAAGATACCAAGCGGATGCTGGCCTCTAGTACGATTTCGCAGTTGGGTTTTATGCTGGTGGCACCGGCTGCGGCGGGGTTTTATGCCTTGACGCATGGGTTAGCAAAGGCTTCGCTGTTTTTGATGGCGGGGAACTTGCCCAGCCGTAATTTTCAGGAACTGCAGCAGAGCCGACTGTACACGCCGATGTGGATTGGGGTTGCGATCGCATCCCTCTCGATCTCTGGTTTCCCTTTACTTGCTGGCTTTGGAGCCAAGACACTCACTCTCAAGCAGCTCGACTCTTGGCAAGGGATTGTCATGAATATTGTGGCGGTGGGAACTGCGATCGCATTTGCCAAATTTATCTTTTTGCCGTTTGTCCAAGAGCCAGAAAATCCCAATAATTCTAAGTCTGGATTCTGGCTTGCCACTATTTTGCTGCTCAGCGGGCTAGTGGTCGCCAATGGTATAGACATCAGCGTTTATACAGTGCCAAATCTGGGCAAAGCCTTATTGACGATCAGCGCGGGTTGGTTGATCTATTTTCTAGTGTTTCAAAAAATTACCCTCAAGCTGCCGCGTCTGTTCGAGCAGCTTGAGCATCTCATTGGCGTCATGAGTCTGGTGCTGACGCTGCTGTTTTGGATGGTGTTGGCGTGATGCTAGCTTGACTGCTGCCGTCAATAGACAGAAATCGGCCTTGTATTCATCGCTTAGAACCCCGCAAAGCAGCTGGCTGTGCAGGGGGATGCAACCCAAGACAATACCCTCCATTTACTTTGATCAAGAAGACGTGGATATCTCAGAGCTATCGCTCACCCACTATCGGCTCACAAAGCGCCAAGCGCAGCAGTTACGCCTTGCTGAAAGCTCAGGGGAATACGCGCTTAAACCGGGCAGTGTGATCGGGACAGGCAAGCCCCACGACCCTGGAAAAGAAGCATCTGTCCGAAATTATCCAAGCCCTTAACGATTTGTTTGGGGCCGAAGTTAGCGACGAAGATCAGCTCCAGTTCCTTAACACCATTGCCCAGCGCATTAGCCGCCAAGATGATGTGATGGCTCAGGTCAATGACCACACCCCCGATCAGGTTATGCACGGCCTCTTTCCGAGGCGTGTCGTCGATACGGTCCTTGATGCCATGACCGACCACGAAAAAGCTGTCGCTAGAGGTTCTGGACAATGAGGACTCGGGC
>JBAUJD010000809.1:0-6632 GCA_049683515.1 Thermosynechococcaceae cyanobacterium
GGTTTACCCGCCGCAAAATAGTGGGGACAACATAGCGTTCTTGTTTCGGCGTGGTCACAATCGCGTTGTCGAGGTTAGCACCTTCTAGATTGGCCCCGGTCAAGTTTGCATCTTCTAAATTGACACCATTCATTTTGGCGTAGCTCAGAATAGCACCCTTGAGATTCGCTTGACGCAGATCGGTTTGTCGAGTCAGATAGGTGACGAGACTGGCTCGACGCAGGGTTGCATTTTCTAAATTTGCCTGATGCAGAACGGTATTGGCTAAGTTTGCATCGTCTAGATTGGCACCCGATAAATTCGCCCGAACCAGAGATGAACCAATCAGGTTGGCCCCCCGCAAATTCTTGCCCTTCAGGTCAACCTCTGCAAGGTCGCAGTTAATGCATTCATTGGTTTGCAAAAGCTGCTGAACATGCTCAGGATTAGCAGCTTTCACCGTTGTAGTCCCCAAGATCAGCAGTGCGCCAGCCAAGAGGGGCGAAAGGGATTGGTTTAGAGTCATAGGGACCTACAAAAATAACAGCTCGGAATTTGACCTTAAAAATCAGTCTACTCTGCTGAGATTACTTGAGGAAAGCTCAAGAACCCTGCAGCAACATGAATCAATAGCGTGACGGGCTGACTGGGAAAGGGATAGACAACAAAAAATCCCCAGCGACTCGCCGAGGATTGGGTTCAGTCAAGGTGAAATACGGTAACGCTTTAGGAAACACTACCAAGTCCTTTAAGGGTATGCCTCAATGGAGAAGAAGTCGTGAAGAGGTTGAGTTCAGGTCCCAAATTCGCTGCCGCCCAGCACAAACTGAATATAGGGCGTATATAGTTCTGGTTCGAGTAGGAATGAGTCATGACCTTTATCAGAATGGACCGTAATATATGTGACTTCAATGTTGCTACTCTTTAGGGCTTGAACGATCGCAAGCTGCTCTTCAGGATAAAAACAAACGTCTGAATCGATGCTAAAGACGAGGTAGGTCTGATGGTCGCACCCTAAAAATAGCTCCGGCTTGGTTTCACCGAGATCAAAATGCTGCCACATATCCATGACACATAGATAGCTATTAGCATCAAAGCGATCTGCAAACTTCTGGCCCTGGTGGAGCATGTAGGACTCAATCGAGTGGGAGAGCGGGTAGTTCTGTGACTGTTGCTTACGGGGCATAATCTCTTGTCTGGCTCGGTCTTCTAGCACCTCTAGGGACACAAAGGTCTTATGGGAGATCATTCGTGCTAGGGCCAGCCCCGTCTTGGGTCGATGGATATCGTAGTAGTCACCCTGCTTAAAATCTGGATCGTTGCGAATTGCCACAGCCTGCTCAAAATTTAAAATGCGATGCAGTACGGTGGTCTGCATTCCCGTTGCCATGGGGATGATATTGTGAACGCGCTGAGGCATCCGGGTGGCTAATAGCAGCGCCAGCATTCCGCCTAACGAGCCACCGATAACCGCATGAAGGCAATCAATCCCTAGGGCATCAAGGAGGAGTAGCTGACTTTTAACCACATCCCAAGCGGTGACGGGGGGGAAGGCACTCCCGTAAGATGTGCCGGTTTCAGGATTAATGGAGTGGGGGCCAGTGGAGCCATAACAGCTCCCGATGTAGTTGGCACAAATCACGAAGTATTGATCGGTGTCGAGGGCGAGTCCTGGACCAATAAAGTCATCCCACCAGCCCAGCTCGCACTCTGCGGTCCACAGGGGTTCGACGCCGGGGACATGGGGATTAATCCCGGCGGCGTGTTGACTGCCCGTTAAGGCATGGAACAGCAGGACTGCGTTACTAGCTTCGGCGTTGAGGGTGCCGTAGGTTTCGTAGGCGATCGCAACGCCTTCCAGCCGGTCCCCCGACTCCAGGACAAAGGGAGCATTGAGCCGAAAGAACTGAGTTGAAACGTGACCAATACTCATCTAGGACAGGGCTTGTTCCAGATCAGCGATAATATCGTTCACGTTCTCAATCCCGATCGAGAGTCGCACCAGTTTAGGGGAAATGCCGCCCGCTTTTTGCTGTTCTGCGGTGAGCTGAGAATGGGTGGTGGTGGCGGGATGAATAGCAAGGCTCTTGGCGTCACCCACGTTAGCGAGGTGAGAGAACAAGCCCAATTTCTCAATGAATTTTTGTCCCGCAGCCTGTCCACCAGAGATGCCGAAAATGACCATCGCGCCAAAGCCATTTTTGAGATACTTCTTAGCAGTGGCGTGACCCGGATCTGAGTCGAGGCCGGGATAGCGAACCCACTCTACAGCCTTATGTTGCGACAGGAATTTAGCCACTTCGAGGGCATTTTCAGAATGGCGCTGCATTCTTAAATGGAGCGTTTCGATACCCTGCAAAAACATCCAGGCATTGTCAGGGGAGATACAGGCACCCAGGTTCCGCAGGGGTACAACTCTCATGCGAAGGATATAGGCGATCGCAGATAAATCCCCCAGATCATGGGCGTAGCGCAAACCGTGATAGCTAGGGTCAGGTTCACTCATCAGCGGAAACTTGCCTGAAGTCCAGTCAAATTTACCAGCATCGACGACTATGCCACCAATCCCGGTCCCGTGACCACCCAACCATTTGGTGAGAGAGTGAACCACAATGTCTGCGCCATGCTCAATGGGGCGCAGCAGATAGGGCGTGGTGAAAGTGCTATCGACGATGAAGGGGAGGCCATTTTCGTGGGCAATAGCAGAGATGGCATCTAGGTCTGTAACTTCTAGGGCCGGGTTCCCCATTGTTTCGCAAAACACCAGCTTAGTTTTATCGGTGATCGCCTTGCCAAAGTTGGCCGGGTCGCTGGGATCTACAAAGTGAGTTTTAATCCCAAACTGGGGCAAGATGTCGTTAAACATCGTGTAGGTGCCGCCATAGAGATTGTTCGCAGCGACTATCTCGTCGCCCATCTGGCAAATATTGATAACGCTGTAGAGAATCCCGCTGGTGCCTGAGGCGACGGCAAGGGCAGCGGCTCCACCCTCCATCGCAGCCACTCGCTTTTCAAGCACGTCTTGGGTGGGGTTGCCGAGGCGGGTATAGATATTGCCGAGTTCTTTGAGGGCAAACAGGTTAGCGGCATGTTCGGTATCGCGAAAAACGTAGGAACTGGTGCGATAGAGCGGCACAGTGCGGGAGAGCGTGGTGGGGTCGGGGACTTGACCGGCGTGTAGACATTGAGTTTCGAGACTTTGCGGTGTGCCCATGGACATCCCCTTGCGGTTAAAAAGAATAGCTTAAGATCGTAGCGCAAGATCTGGACTGAACTCAATTTCTATCGATCTTTCTCAAGAACGACGATGCTGATGATTCGGACAGGAACTCCTGACTTTTGCTTCCAGTCATAGGATTCATCTCTTTGAGAGTCTTATGTCTATGTTCTGGAAAGCGTTGTTCGCTACTCTTGTGATTCCACTCGTTGCCCTCCCTAGCACTGGCTGTAAGCCTTTAGCAACAGCAAACCCACCTAGCTCTGAGCCAGAAACGGTAGAACCGAATCCGGTCATCTCCCCAACTCCGGTTGAACCTAATCCATCGGTCCCTAATGCGGAACAACTGCGATCGCTCACACCTTGTCTTCAGCAGCTCTCAAAACCCCAGATTTCCCGGCTGACCTTTTATCGGGTTGATGCACCTAGCGATGGCAAGCCAGAGCCAAAGATGCGAGTACTTTACTTTTCGGCCTATTCCACAGCCTCAATAGCTAATCCCTACCTTTTTGAGACGAATAAGGTTCCTGAGTTCACATCCATTGCTTTAAAAGGGCAGCAATGTACTATCTTGACTCGTTCTAACGCTGAAGCCGTGGCAAAGAAACTCATGAAGGCACGCTACCCAGACTTAGTTCGCTTATCGAAAGGAGACCTAGAAGCCGTCAAGGGAGATGTCGTCAACCGATGGGAGCAAGATCGCAGAGTTGGCAGTGATGACAGCGCTCCATTCTTGATGGCTATTGAAGATATTTGGGCCTTTAAGATTCTAAATCTGGGGTTGCCCAACTACGTGCCCATTGAAGTATCCCGGTAGGCTACTTCGAAGAAGCGATCACCATTTCTGGCTCCGTCACCGAGCTAAGAACCTATACGTTCAGCAATGCTTTAGAAAAGATTCAGCTTGAACTCATGAAGCGTGATTGATATCAATATATATTCAAGTTATTGTCTACGTTGAGCCTGTAAGACAGGCTAATTGCAGCCCAGCGAAGGTTCTTAGACTTTTAGTTAAGTCTAAGCAAGTTCACGATATTGTTCTGGAGTAGTATCTTGGCTCTCTACCATCGCGATCGCACCCTAATCACAGTCCTCCAAATTGCGGCGGTCATCTCTGGCGCGGTTCTCGTCCTGATCGTGGCGTTCTTGCTACTAGAGACAATTCCTATCCTGAGTCAGGTGGGCTGGTGGCGATTTTTCAGCGATCCAGGCTGGTATCCAGCTTCAGGACAATTCAACCTAACCCCAATGGTGGTCGGGACTCTGCTCGTCACTTTCGGCGCAGTCCTTCTAGCAACGCCCTTGGGGATTTGCTCAGCGATCTTCTGCCAATACTATGTCCCAACAGGAATCGCCACCCTCTACCGCCGTTTAATCGAGCTACTGGCAGGCATCCCCTCAGTGGTGTTCGGCTTCTGGGGACTGGTGGTGCTGGTGCCCCTGATTGGCAGGCTTCATCCCCCTGGCCCGAGCCTATTGGCCGGGATTTTGATTCTCGCTGTCATGATTTTACCCACCGTGATGCTGGTCACCGATTCCAGCCTTGCTGCGATTCCGTCCCATTACTGGCAAGGGTCGCAGGCGTTGGGCTTGGGGACTTGGGCGACGGTGCGCGGCGTTTGTTTGCCCGCTGCCCGTTCTGGGGTGATTACCGGCGTCATGTTGGCAACCGCCCGCGCTTTGGGCGAAACCCTGGCGGTGCTGATGGTGTGCGGCAACATCGTCCAGATTCCACAGCAGGTCTTTGATCCGGTCCGAACCTTGACCGCCAATATTGCTCTAGAGATGGCCTATGCCCTAGAGCAGCAGCGCGCCGCTTTGTTCGTGAGTGGTTTGGTCTTGATGATTGGGGTGACCGCCATCGTTCTCATTAGTGAATTCATTCAGCCCCAGCCATGACGATTCGCCGCCGAAATTGGACAGAA
The DNA here is from genome assembly GCA_049683515.1 of Thermosynechococcaceae cyanobacterium. GTDB lineage: Bacteria > Cyanobacteriota > Cyanobacteriia > Thermosynechococcales > Thermosynechococcaceae > RCC1774. The sequence goes on from JBAUJD010000809.1 coordinate 5,122, forward strand.
CCGTTGATGGCCGTTGTGATTGGGTGTGTCGCCGTGGGCGTGACGCTGATTTTGCTGTGGCTGGTGAGCGATCTGATCTGGCAAGGAGGCGCTCAGGTGAACTGGGCCTTCTTGACCACGCCGCCAGAAAAGGCTGGAGCAGAGGGGGGAATTGCGCCGATCCTGGTTTCCACGGCCTTGATTTTGGCCGTTTGCATGGCGGTGTCAACGCCGTTAGGTTTAGGCACCGCGATTTTGCTGACTGAGTTCAGCGCCCAGGTAGGGCCGCTGGGTCGAGCGATTCGCCTTAGCCTTGATATTCTGGCGGGGGTGCCCTCTATTGTGTTTGGTCTGTTCGGTAATGCGCTGTTCTCGAAGCGCTTAGGACTAGGCTTCTCCATTTTGTCCGGCGGGCTGACGCTGGCCTGCATGGTGTTGCCCATTTTGATTCGCTCAGTGCAAGAGGGCTTACAGGCCGTGCCCCAAGACTATCGCCGCTCGGCTGCAGCCTTGGGTCTGTCTCGCACGGCAGCGCTGACGACTCTGATTATTCCGGCAGCAATACCGGGGATTGTGGTGGGGTTGCTGTTGGGGATTGGACGGGCGATCGCAGAAACCGCTGCCCTAATCTTCACCAGCGGCTACGTGGACCGGATGCCCAGTTCTTTGCTTGATTCGGGGCGATCGCTCTCGGTGCATATTTACGACCTTGCCACCAACATTGCCGGGGGTGAACCCCACGCTTACGCCACGGCATTGGTCTTGATGGGAGCGCTGATTCTCATTAACGGGGGAGTCTCATGGCTAGCCTACCGTTTTCGTCAACTTAGACTCCAGGTGATTTGATGGTGCTCCAAACCCGTTCATCTCCGTTACGGTCAGATTGTGATGCCCCCCCGAATCTAAGGGTGAATCAACTGGCACTGCGCTATGGCCGCACCCGAATTCTTGACGACGTCAATTTATCGAGACCGGCGGGCAAAATTACAGCTCTCATTGGTCCCTCTGGCTGTGGAAAGACCAGTTTTCTAAACTGCTTAAACCGCCTCATTGATCTAACGCCCACGGCGCAGGTCTCAGGGCAGATACAGCTCGATGACCGCGATATTCAAGCGTTCCCTGTCATTGAGCTGCGGCGGCAGGTGGGGATGCTGTTTCAAAAACCCAATCCCTTTCCGCTGTCGATCTATCGCAATATTGCCTTTCCGCTACGGGAGCATGGGGTGTGCGATCGCCCAGAAATTGACGCCATTATTGAAACAGCTCTCAAAGATGTCGGCCTTTGGCATGAAGTCAAAGATCGTCTCAAGTCTCCGGCACTAGCGCTCTCGGGTGGACAGCAGCAACGGTTGTGTTTAGCGAGAGCCTTGGCGCTCAAGCCCTGCGTGATTTTAATGGATGAGCCCTGCAGCGCCCTTGACCCGATTTCGAGTGAAATTGTCGAAGATTTAATCAGCCAGCTCAAGGAAAGCTATACCGTCGTAGTAGTGACCCACAATTTAGCTCAAGCGCGTCGTGTCGCCGATCAGGTC
>JBAUJD010000810.1:0-2662 GCA_049683515.1 Thermosynechococcaceae cyanobacterium
CTTTTCGTGAGATAGGTATTATCCATCACAATGGCTAAATCAACGAGACCATCTCTGAGCACTTTGAGAGAGCGATCGCTTCCCAGCGAAGTGACCCGCAACTGAACGTCAGGATAAAGCTGACAAAATTTCTGCAGCACTGGCGGCAAATAGTGAGCGCAAACCGAATGAATAGCGGCAACACAAAGTTCTGGCTGTTTCCCTAAGCGCAGATCGGCTAACTCTTGGGTGGCCTCTTGCCACTCTGACAAAATCTTTTTAACCCTGGGCAGCAATTGCTCCCCAGCAATAGTGAGCTTATTTTTAGGGCCACGATGCAGCAGCGGCAACCCTACATCTGTCTCTAAACCCTGTACCTGCCGACTGACCGTAGATTGGGTAATCTGAAGCTTTTGAGCAGCACCCTGAAAGCTACCGGCATCATACACCGCGAGAAAGGCTTGCAGTTGCTCAATCCTCATAAAATGTTGTCCAGGCTACAGTTCTCAACACAGTAGCGAATCTGCGTCTGATTTTTGGTACCTCTTGATACATCTAGGGCAGAGAGTGACGGTTCTCGACCTGAAAGATCTAAGAGTTCATTGCTTTTGTCGCCATTGAGCAACAAAAAACGCAGACAAAGAAGACACCTTGCCTGCGTGCGATCAATTTTTAGCGATGGACCTTAGAACGTAAAGGTGGTTCGAATGGCACCGACAAAAATGCCATCATCAGCGGAGCTACCATCGGGATTGAATACGTAGAACACACCAGGTGTGATCACAATATTTTTGTTCACAGGGAACTGGTAGTTCAGCTCTAGATGAATAGGAAGGTCAGGATTCTCCCGCGCCGCATTGTCGTTATTGATAACGTAGGGCGGGATGCCAGCAATCAGTCCCAAGATAGCCCCTTCTTTGCCTAAGTCTTTGAGGGCAAAGTTGATAGAGGCATTGAAAATTTGGGCACTATCACGGGCAAGACCACCATTGACCTGGTTTGCAAAGGTATAGCCAACCCAGCCACCTACGGCAAATTTATCGCCAATCCCAAAGTTAGCTTCAGCCCCAATGGAATCAGTAATGATTGAAGAACCCGGCCCAAAAGGGTTGCCAGCAAAGGTTGTACCCGCTCCGCTTCGTACCAGTCCAGAAGGGTCATAGGTCCGCACGTAGGTCAAAGCAATCTGGCTCTTACCAAACCCGTAGGATGCTTGGGCAAGGGCACTGTAACCACCGCCAAACAGACCGCCATCCTCAGACCCGTTGCCGACATCAAAGGCGACCGGAGACTGGGCTGCATTGGCAAAGTAACCCACATCGAACCGCAGGTCGCCCCCCCCTGGTGTCCAAGTGGTTCCTACACCTTTGGCAGAAACCCCAACGGTGCCATTTCGATAAATAGGGTTGCGTTCACCAAACCAAGAGATAGCCCCTTTCCCGCCTCCGTTACCTTCAAAATAAGGGTTAACAGTGTTGGCATAGTAGTGGTGAAAGGCTGCATTCCCAAACACTGTAACGTTAAAGTCTTTCCCGATCGGAAACTTGTAATCAATGCGGTCTAAGGTAAATGCATTGTTAGAGTCACCCGTATCAAACGATAAACGAGTGGTAGGAGTATCAGATACGCCTCCAAAGTTAATCGCTCTATTCTGACTTTGGAGTCGTATAAACAGCCGATCTCGCCCTGTAAAGCTAGTCAGAAAAGTTAGACGCGCCCGCTGGGTTAGCGATAGGCGAGTATTTTCAATCGGATCGCCAGAGCCATTAGCCACATCGCCAGCAAGGCCACTAAAGCCAAAGATTGCCTCACCGACAAGTTTAGTGGTGGTTGAGAACTGCTGGGCCTCTAGGGTCGCAGTGCGAGCCTCTAAACCATCGACTCGACCGCGCAGCGTTGCCAACTCTGCGGCAAATTCATCCTGGAGGGCTTTGACGGCATCTAAGTCCGCTTTACTTGCAAAGCGATCGCTAATTTGGTCTAAACAAGCATTGAGCGCCGCCGCCATTTCGTAACGAGTCGCAGAGCGATTACCTCGAAAGGTGCCGTTGGGGTAGCCCGCAATACAGCCATAGCGCTCAACCAGGGACTGAAGCGCCTGAAAAGCCCAGTCAGTCGGGGGCACATCACTGAGCTGCGAAACTGAAGTGACCTGACCCTGGGAGTTATCGCTCAAATCATGGATGCTGCGATCTCCGGGGTAGGACTGATCGGCTTGAGACCCCATCAGCTCACTCACTGAAGCTGGCTCTGCCTCCGCCATCAGAGTCGGTGGCGATACTACACCCGGAACCTCAATTGCCCGACTTGCGTCTAACGGTTCAACCTCAGCGGACAGACCCGCTAGCGCTTTAAATGGATTCGATTCAGCTTGACTAGATTCAACACCCATCGCAGGTGCACCCGTCAGCAAGCCAACCCCTAGCGCACCAAACAGAACCTTTTTCCCAAAAGGATTCGACATTATTCTTTTCCCTCACACCGTATAAGCTGCTTTGCATTATGACGTGCAGCAACCGCAAACCGTATGAGCTTAAGCAAGGATTAAGGCCGAGATTGTAGTGTTAATCACAAATCAGACAGGAATTGCATCGATCTTGCATGGATTAAATGTACGTTTCGCATATTGCCCTAAAACTTCTGTTTAGGGTCGAGGGCGCGCACCTGTCCGCCCCGTTGAATC
>JBAUJD010000811.1:0-3508 GCA_049683515.1 Thermosynechococcaceae cyanobacterium
TGGCAGCAATGAGTGCGATCGCAACCAGCAGTCCTAAAGACGCACCAGTATTTGATCTGTGACCAACCAGCCTGGGCATTTTTCTTTTCCTTCTAACGCTAGAGACTTAAGATTTTTGGATTGAATCATTGAGTCTTGAAAGACTAAAGACCCACTTTTCCTACGAGATACCATCACTAGACCATATTCAAGAACCAGCAACCTCTCTCTCTAGATGGAGATTGATTCTTTCGACTTCATTCATTGGATATAGCCTATTTCTGCAACCAGACATACATTACGTCTCTAGCCCATTAGAGACAATGCAAAATGAGCGGGTTCTTTTCAGAAATGCTTATAGAGCAAAGGGTCACAGGGATCATGCTACGCCAGTGCTACTGAAGAAACCGCGCTTCATAAACCGGATCTTGGGTGCCCATGATCCGATCCCAGAAGGTGAAGTAGAGACCATAGTGGCGCGTAAATCGTGAATGATGAACTAAGTGATGGGCCGAACCAATACACCATTTGCCCCACCAGCGGCTCTGACGCGATCGCGGCACAATCTGCAGCCCTAGGTGATTGCCCGTTGCCCAAATGGTCATCGTCATCAAAATGGCAATCAAAACGCCAATATGCAGCGGAATAATCAGCGTGATTCCTAGCAGAAAAGAAGCTTGGGTAAAGGCTTCCATTGGCTCTAGGGCGAAGAAAGTCCAGGGAGTTGGGGGTCTCGATAGATGATGCCCTCGATGGAACCATTTAAACAGCAGCGGCTGATGAAAGAGTCGATGAGTAAAGTAAAAGTAAGTATCTTGAAGCAGCAAAACAACAACATAGCTGAAAGCAAGATATCCTAGGTCTTGAACCCTTGCATGGGTGTAAACCTGGGTGATGCCCCAGTTGTAGCAGGCCATAAAGCAGGCAGCACCTAGTGCAAAAAAGACGACCGATAGAACAGAGAGCTTGATATCTCCGATGATTGTTTCGTTACTCTGTTGCTTTGTCTCAGTCTTTGAGCGCAGCGCAGCGCCTTTGCCTATCGTTGAGTGGAGCAGATAGTAGGCTCCAGAGGCTGTCGTAAAATAGCCTCCCATGATGATGCCGCAAAAAATAAACCAGTACAGCCAGAAATTAAGCTGAATCCATGGGCTATCCATATTTTTTATTCCCTATCATGGGTGGAAGCCAGTCATCAAAGGATCTCAGCAATGCGATGGGTATTAGAAGCGATGATTGAGATCGCAGGATTGAGCAATAGTTGCAGGAAAATCACATGAGTTACCAGAGCATTTAATGTCTCGAGGACGCCCCCAAAGGATGAATCTATATTAAACACTCTTAACGATTAAACACTCTTAATAAGCTGAAGCGTCGGTAAAAACAAGTTTCGTATTGTAGAACTACCATGCAAGAGAGTCTTAACCCTGCGAATCTATCTGGAGATAGAGATTCAATAGCCATACCAATGGCTAGAGACGTTGGGGGCAAGAAAAAGATCGTCAGAAACCTAGCGAGGCCGGGTTTAATGCCCACAGGGTTAAGCCGATAGAGCATGCGGCCCTTACCACGTTCCTGGATCAGTTGTTGGCATAACACGTTAAGGACTGGGGAATGAAAACGACTGATTCGATAGTGACTGGAATGGTATTGCGGAGCAAATCCCTTACTTCTCTGCGACAAGATCGAATCGTTTGGGGTAGGGTAAGTTTTGCTTGGCAAACATCTTTTTTGCGCGCACCGTCAAATCAGTTTTATAGATAAACTCATCGCGGGCATCTAAAGGGTAGCACTTGAGCTTAAATAAACTACCCCAGCTTTGATCCTCCATGATCACGACAATGGGCAGCCCCAGATGGGTGAACTTGCTAGTGTGGGCAGTGCGATACAAAATTCGCTTCACTAACTCAGAATCAGCTTCGTGGGCCAGATAAAACTCTGTGACTACCTGGGCTTCGAGTTCGCCCATGTTGGCATTAGAAACTGAATTTGTCCAAATATGGTTGTGGGGAACGGTGACTACGTTATCAGAAGGCGTCCGTAGACGAATGCCCCGCAGGCCATAGCTGATCACCTCGCCATATTCGTCGTCGATCTCGATGCGATCTCCCACCCGATAGGGCGCTTCAAACAAACCGATAATTCCGGCAATCACAGAGCTAACATAGTCTTTGAACGCAAATCCGAGAGCCACTGCCACTGTACCCGTCACGGCAAGCACGTTCTCTTGAGAGAGCCGCAGAAACAAGTTCATCAGGATGACGATCGTGAAGGTCATCACAGACGTTCTAATAAAGGGCTGAAACTGCATCACTCTCAGCCGCCGCTCTTTAGCAACTTTCTCAGCGAGTCGAATCACGACCCAATCGACGACCTTAATGATGACATAGGCAATCACTAAAATAATCAGGGCCTGAAAAACTTTCGGTCCTGTAATTTCAGTAAGAATTTGCTTGGTTTTATTGGCTGTATCACTCGCTGCTTTGCCCGCATTCTCTGCGGTCTGCTGAGCAGGATTTTTTGAGGCTTGAGCCAGTAAAGTCAAGAGCGTGGATTTCATAGGCTACTCCGCAGTTTTGACAATAAAGTTATTGCCTGCCAGCTCTTTCTTGAGCCGGGGATAGTGGATGGGATTGACTTTAACCACCTGACCTTTCTGCTCAATTAAGCTGGTTTTACGGAGCAGTTGCACATGGTCGTTAACAAGCTGTCGCTCTTCTCCCAGGCTTTCTGAAAGAGCGTCAAGGGTCAAATCGCCATGCACTAGCAAAGAATAGAGAATATAGAGATCGTCTTGCTCCAAATCTGGCAGCTTCGGCAGCCTAGGCATTCTGGCAACGAGGCAACATGAAGCGGATTTGGGAGAATCAGTCTCTTCTGCATCGGATTCATTTGACTGCTTTTGCTCAGAGACACTCTCAACTTCTTCGTAGCGAATCGATTTGATGAATAACTGCAGGGCAATGGTACTCACCCCTTCAGACAAATCAGACAGACGCTCAAAGTAGCCGCTCCATCGCAGCTCATCATCAGCCTCAGTCTGTTTCGCTTGGTGTGTATCTTTCTGGGTCGTCCTAAATAGGGATTTTGCCGTATCGCGAATCTCTTCCCAGAATGCAGTTAAGGTTTTAAGAGAGTGAGATCGCTCTTCTCCGAGTTCCTGTAGCCGGTCTTGAATTGAACTTTGATCGAAGTGAATCTCAAGCGAGTCAATGATCGGCATCAGCCAGTCCTGTAGCTGTTCACCTGATAGGCTCGGTAACTCAACTACCTCGCCGCAGTGGGCCTTGAGTTTGAGAATCGAATTGAGGAACTGCCAGCCCACTTGACCGCCGCCGATAACCCAGAACTGGGTGCGATCGCCCAGCAAACAATCCCGCAGATAATCAATCCCGTCTAGCCCTTCAGCGCTCCGCAGAAAGCACCAGCTCAAATTGGGAATGATCGCGACGCTTTTTTGATCCGGTTCTGGATTATTTATTTCCAGCACCTGATTCATTTTTGACTGAATTTGATCAGAGTCGATGGG
>JBAUJD010000812.1:0-2881 GCA_049683515.1 Thermosynechococcaceae cyanobacterium
TCTCAACTGCTACTGCAAAAACTCATGGCCTCTTAATCTAGGGAAGATTGTTTGAGACCGAAGCTGAGCACTTCTAGTACTGAGATCTGAAGATAGTCCATCAGTATTATGAATCTGTGTGTGGTAGGTTCAGAGCTTCAGATCTCGCGCATAGCTGATGGTGTATTTGCAGATCTCAGTACTAGAGCATTCTCACAAGATGGAGAACGTCTGGTGTCTGGAAAAACGATTGCCTCATATCATAGACGGGTTTACATGAATGCACGTCAGCAAGGCTTACCTCAAGCCACCTCAGCAGAGATTGCCGAGATTTCAGTTCGCAGTGGTCAGCGGATTGAATCAGGGAACCATCAACCCAATCGTGGCCAATATCAGAACCGTCGCACGGTTCCAGATCCGCTAGAAGCGGTGTGGGACAGTGAACTCGAACCGATGCTTCGCAAGGAGCCTCGGCTCAAGCCGATGACCCTATTTGAGTATCTCCAGGACAAATATCCAGGTCAGTATCCTCAAGTGCTTCGGACTCTTCAACGTCGGGTGCAAACGTGGAAAGTGTTGCATGGCCCAGCGCCAGAGGTGATGTTCGAGTTGCGCCATGAGCCAGGGATGATGGGCTTATCGGACTTTACCGAACTCAAAGGGATGGAGATCACCATTAATGGGGTGCCTTACGAGCACTTGATCTATCACTACCGCTTAGCCTACAGCGGTTGGCAATATGCCCAGATTATTGAAGGCGGCGAAAGCTTTGTCGCGCTTTCTGAAGGTCTGCAAAATGCTCTGTTTGCCAGTGGCGGTGCTCCTAAGCAACATCGTACCGATAGCCTTGCTGCGGCCTATCGAAATATGGGGGGCAAACGTCGTAAGCCTCTGACGCGGTTGTATGACGAACTGTGTGACCACTATCGACTGGAGCCAACCCGCAACAATACCGAAGTTGCCCACGAGAGCGGGAGCATCGAGTCCCCTCATGGCCATCTGAAGAATCGAATCAAACAGGCGATCTATCTACGCGGCAGCGCTGACTTTACCAGTGTCACTGAGTACCAAGTCCTGATCAATGAAGCTGCTGAGGGGTTAAACCGACAGTGTCAGGCAAAATTTGCCCAGGAGCAAGCCCACCTGCAGCCGTTACCCAAATATCGCACTCCTGACTACGAAGTGCTCACGGCCAAGGTCAGTTGTCACAGCACCATTGATGTGCGCTGTATCCTTTACACGGTGCCCTCTCGCCTAGTGGGACGCCGCCTGGAATTGCATCTGTATCACAATCGCATCATGGGTTATTTCGGCACCCAGCTTGTCGTTGAACTGCCTCGCCTTCGGGTGACTGACCCAGATAAACGGCGAGGGCGCTGTATTGATTATCGCCATGTCATTAGCGGGCTTCATCGCAAACCTCGCGCTTTTCTGCACTGCACCTGGCAGCAAGACCTCTTGCCAAACGCTGATTACAAACAGTTATGGCAACAATTGAAAGCCCAATTCCCATTAGATGATGCCGCTCGGTTGATCGTCGAAGCGCTCTACATTGCCGCGACTGAAGATAAGGAAACAGCCGTAGCCCAGTATCTGCAAGAAGAACTAGAGGCTGGCACGTTGACCCTGAAGCGACTGAAAAAGCAATTCGCTTTCACCACCAGCCCTTGTGTGGCAGGGCTTACGGTAACCCAACACGATTTATCCAGTTATGACCAACTCATCAGCCCCCAAGAGCAGCAACCCTCAAAAGACGCCAAGCAATATACTCGAATCGTCAAAGAGCAAGAGCCAAGAGCAGAGTCCCTATCAAAGCTTGACCCTGCTGCTCAAGCAGTTGAAACTCTCTCACATGTTGGACCATTGGGAGTCTATCGAGCATCAAGCTACGCAACAACAATGGTCCTATGCCAGATTTTTGCTCGAATTGTGCCACCTCGAATCCGAAAGAAGAACACAGCTCCGACTACAAAGAGCACTCGCCGAGGCACAACTGCCAAGCGCAAAAAGTTTTACCAACTTTGAGTTTGACCACTGCCAAGACTTTAATCCGGCCCCGTTGATGCAGTTGGCAGATGATTGCGCTTGGTTAGAGCGGGCACAAAACTGTCTCATATTTGGGCCGTCAGGGGTTGGCAAGACTCATTTAGCCATTAGTTTGGCCCGACGCTCTATTGAGCTGGGCAAACGGGCCAAGTTTTTTGCGGCCACTGCAATTGTCCAATTGCTCCAAGATGCCAAGTTACAGCTTCAGTTGCACCCGCTGCTCAAAAAGCTCGACCGCTATGACCTGCTGGTGCTCGATGACATTGGCTATGTCAAAAAATCTGAGGCGGAAACGTCTGTGCTTTTTGAGTTGATTGCCCATCGCTATGAGCGCAAGAGTTTACTCATTACGGCCAATCAGCCCTTCAGCCAATGGGATCATATTTTCACTGATTCAATGATGACGGTGGCCGCCATCGATAGGCTGGTTCATCATGGGGTGATTATTGAGGTGCAGGCGGAAAGCTATCGAAAGCAGGTGGCCGCTGGGCGCAGCACCCCAAAGTAATATCGAAATCAATTACCGATCGCGGGTTGTCGTTTCGATCTGAGGTTGTCATTTTGATCTGGGGTTGTCGCGACATCAATAGTAACAGTAAGCCATCAAGTTTGAGGGCAAAGTTGAAGCGTTCTTGATATCTGGAACAAGAGCTGAAAACTCAGCTCGAAATTTGATGTCAACCCGCCAACAGGGTTGTCGTCACCCGCCAAGTGGGGTTGACATTTAATAAGTTCATAAATGTCTGATTCTCGGTCAGCCACTGTCACCAACGCGACGCCCTCGGGTAGATCCAATTCACTCGCGACTTGGGCTTGGAGCCAACGCAGACTCTCTTTGTCTTTTAAGTTTTTGGTT
>JBAUJD010000813.1:0-2935 GCA_049683515.1 Thermosynechococcaceae cyanobacterium
GTTTGATCTCGCGCCACTGCTGCTGAAAGTCAGCGTCGTCGGCAAAGGCTTCGAGCTGCTGAAGCTGATCGAGATGCTTGACCCACTGATTGCCAATTTTTTCCGTGATCAGAGCGGTTAGCTTCGTGTTGCTTAAGACCATAAACCGGCGCGGCGTCACCCCATTGGTTTTGTTTTGAAATTTGTGGGGATACATCGCGTAGAAGTCCTGAAGGACGTCTTGCTTGAGTAGTTCGGTATGCAGGGCCGCCACGCCGTTAATGGTATGACTACCAACGCAGGCCAGATGTGCCATGCGAATATACCGTTCGCCGCTTTCATCAATGAGAGACAATCGTGCTAGCCGCGCTTCGTCGCCAGGGAACTTGATTCGCGCTTCATCAATAAAGCGATAGTTGATTTCGTAGATGATCTCTAGGTGCCGGGGTAATAGCTGTCCAAATAGCTCAATCGGCCAGCGTTCTAACGCTTCTGGCAAAAGCGTATGGTTGGTATAGCCAAAGGTGCGCTGGGTAATCGACCAAGCCGAGTCCCACATCAAATGATAGTCATCCAGCAGCAAACGCATCAGTTCGGCGATGGCAATGGCCGGATGGGTATCGTTGAGCTGCACCGCAAATTTTTCGTGAAATTTTTCTACAGGAAGTCCCTGGCCGATTAAAATTCTCATCATGTCGCGCAGAGAGCAGGCGACAAAGAAATATTGCTGGGTCAGTCGTAACCGCTTTCCTTGAGCTGAGTCGTCGTTGGGATACAGAACCTTAGAGATATTCTCGGAGATCATCTTTTCGTAGACGGCCCCCAGGTAATCACCAGAGTTAAAGGATTCAAAGTCAAAGGATTCGGGTGCTTCTGCGGTCCACAGGCGCAGGGTATTGGCGGTGGCGGTTTGATAGCCCAGCAGTGGCGTATCGTAGGGGATGCCCATAACCGTTTGGTCTGGAACCCAACGGACGCAGTATTGACCGTCTTGATCGACATAACTATCGGTATGACCGCCAAATTTGACTTCTACACCCCATTCGGGCCGCTTGATTTCCCAAGGGTTGCCGAGGCGCAGCCATTTGTCTGTTTTTTCGACTTGCCAGCCGTCTTGGAGATCTTGTTGGAAAATACCAAATTCGTAGCGAATGCCGTACCCCAAGGCTGGAATTTCTAAGGTTGCTAAGGAGTCAAGATAGCAGGCGGCTAATCGGCCTAGACCGCCGTTGCCGAGGCCGGGTTCGGGTTCTTGGTCGAGCAGGGTGTCGAGGTCGAGATTGAGAGAGGCGATCGCCTCTCTCACCCGCTCATAAATGCCTAAGCTGACCAGATTCTTGCCCAACTGCGGCCCCATCAAAAACTCAGCAGAGAAGTAGGCAACCGTTCTAGACGCCTCTGCGGTATAGGTGGCTGCGGTTTGGTTCCAGCGCTGCAGCAGGCGATCTCTGACCGCAAAGGCCAAGGCCATGTAGTAATCATTCTGGGTGGCTAGGGCCGGAAACTTCCCTTGGTCATAGAAAAGATTATCGAGAAATGCCTGCTTGAGATCTGCCACCGTCATTCCGGTGCGATGGGTACTCTTTGAGAGATTAAGGTCAGTAAACTGAATAGCTTGAGGTGACTGCGCAGAAACGGATGGATCCATGATTTAGTCCTAACCTATTGTTGGCTCTGACCTGCGGTGCGTTTTCACTCTTTCTATTTCGCCAGGAAAATAGAGTAGAGCAGCCTACCAACGGGAAAGCTTCCAGGTATCATCTCAAAGCAAATGATGCGATTCCGTAACAATCACGACTTTCTTCAAATGTATTAAGACTAGAGCTGCAGAATAGTTCTAATCAACAGCAAGGTCAAAAAGGCACAGCCAAGCACGATCAATACTGCGACCAGGGTGAGACCAAAAACAAAAAAGGGAACTTTAGATTTTCATTAAGTTCAGCAACGCTATGGCTCTTCACGAACAGAGTCTTGGCGAAGTAGATAGTCTAAAACGCGATCTAAACGCTCAATAGCAGCACCTGTTGAAGCTTGATTTTCCTGCAGTCTCGGAATAATCATATTGGTGAGCTGACCCACACTTTCTGCTAAGGATTGCTGACTTTCTAGCAGTGCTCTCTGATTTTCAATGAGGGTGCGCTGGGAGTCAGCCATTGCGCCAATGTGAGTAATCACCTGATCGACTTGGCCCACTAAGCGTTCCATTTGACCCGCAGTGCCATCAATGCGCTGGGTCAGATGCTGTAGTGACTTGGCAAAATCAAGTTGCGCTTGGGTCACAACTTCTAGAGTCAGGTCAACACGATCGAGGCGGGTCAGGTCAGTCTTAGTCATAGGGTGGAATTTTGATCAGGCAAAATACAGCAGCGGTTGAGTTAGCCTCGTTTAGTCTGAGGTCGCCCGATCGCCATACTGGAACCACTCTTGCAGGCAGCGGCTGTTGAGAGACTGAGATGACTCATTCAATTGCGATCGCTGCAGTTTTAAGGTTGCCATCAAATCAGGTCCAGCTTCTACAATCGCTTGGGTCAGCTTGGCTTCTGGCTGAGCTAGACGAGCTTGGCATTCTCCTAGAATCGAGATGCGGCCATCAACCCAATCGAGGTTTTGAGAGAGACTGCCCATCGTATCGACGAGGTGGTCTACCGACTGGGACAGCTCTTGGTTAGCAGTTACCAGCGCTCTGAGCAGCGTTGCTACCTGTAGATTACGATCTGGGGAATTTTGCATTGGCATAACAGACTTGCAGGCTTGATGAACTGAATGCAATCGTGAACCGTCGCCCCCTGCGACACTGCCCCATCGTAACTTGAATTTCTCCATCCGCAAAAGTGCTTTTTTAAGAATGGGCATAGATGGATCCCATCTTCAGACGATCGCATTGGCAAATGTTTAGGATGAGAAAGCAGTAGCCACTGTTCAGGAGAGCAAGAAAGATGGTGATTCAGATCAATAC
>JBAUJD010000814.1:0-6716 GCA_049683515.1 Thermosynechococcaceae cyanobacterium
GGAAAGTCGAACCAAGCCCCCCTCGCACATGAGACGCCTTGGATCATTACTGGACTCCCAAGCGCTCCCGTCACTGGGAGCACCTGCGTAGCTTTCATGCCAAGCATCTTGGCACCATTCCCATGTATATCGACTAAATCCAAACCATTACTTGATTGATTTCTTGCTCTAGTCTTTCGAGAATTACTGAGCGTCCAGAGGGCAGTAAAGCGAACCCATCGGTGCAGTTGACAACAACTTTTAGTTCAGAGGGCAGGTGATTGCCAGGATACTTTCGCAGAGACAACTTAACTGTGTTTTCTGAGAACCATGTCGATGCGTCTAGAGACCAGCAATCGTCTGAGAAGCTCAGCAAGGTCGTCTTGGTTTCAGCATTAATAATTGAGGGAGTTGCGACCCAAAGTGACGATCTGGCCTCCCAAGGGGCGACAACCACGCAGTACCGACCTGTCGGTGAGGTGGAGCTGACTTCGGTAGGTATGAGAGGCATAATGGTCAGTCGTCAAGGGCGCGAGCACAAATTCAAAAAAGTCAACTGGCGGCTTAACTCGAGCGTCATTTTCACACTTGGTTAGTACCGGGCGACGCCGATAGGTGAACTATTGAAGAACTATGGCCGATTTTTAAGACACACTCCATTATTTCAGATATTTTCAATGGACGCCGCCAGCTTACAGCTCGTCATATTCAAGAGCTTTCAGCATTCTTCTGCATCTCGCCTGCTGCATTCTTCCCGAAGGACACATAAACAACGTTAGATTTACGAGAGCGCGGTTCCGTTATCTGCTAGAGAGCTAAAGTTTCAGTGCAGCAGTAAGGCGATCGCGAATACTAGGGGCGCGGAATCCAAAGACAATATCCTGGGGCGAAACACCCCGCCGCATGAGTTCACGCTCGATATAGATTTCAGTGCTGTTGTGCTGAATCCAGACTTGGCCTTCGATGATATCTAAGTGCATGGCGCAGCCATAGATGCGATAGTCCTTGCGCCATCCATTGCGGCAAACGAGGTAGCTATCGCGTTCACAATCAAAAATAAGCTGAGCATTTGGACCACTCTGAGCAAAGTCTTTCAAATAATCTTGAACAATCTGTGGATACTCGTTTACTCCAACCATTGATCAATCGCCTCTTGATTTGGGTTGTAAATGATCAATCGAACTGAATATCGTTCAATAACGGTTTTGGCAGGCTCAAATCTGAGAAACAGTTGATATATATCTGGCGATTCCGACAGATATATATCAACTGTTTCTCAGAGACCTCTAGAGCAATCCGATAGTTGAGGAACTGACCTAGAGCTGTATGAAATTCAGAGATGGTTGAACCACTTACAAAGCTTTTCACTTCTACTGCTATTTTACGACCATCTTTCTCGGCTGCGATCGCTTCTTCTGCAGCCAGATCGATATAAACATCAGCAATGCCGTAACTCAGGGTATAAGGATCATGGATAATCTTCCAGCCATCTTTTTGGAGCGCTGTTTTAACAGTGTTATGGAAGAGATCTTTTGCCATTGCCAGACAAGAGGATATTCACGTGCGGTAAGTGCCAAGCAATTCCCACGCGACCAAGGGAAGAGGTGCCTGCATCACTTATTGTAGCGACTTTAGCCCAAGCCTCAGCCTTATCAAGTCTTCACGCGGCTTACAATGAATAAGCAGCCAACTTATCAATATGATAAGATAGAGGCGTCAGTACAAAAAATTGGAGATTCCATGAACTTCTTTCTAGGCAAACCCCCAAATGAGAATCATTTCAGACTCCCGCTTGAGAGCCGCATCTGCAAAGTACCCTAATTCTCAACCCAGCATCCGAAGCTGGATCAAAGTCACGCTTGCCGCCAACTGGCAAAGCCTCACCGATGTTCGTAAAGCCTTCCCCGGTGCTGATCTGGTGGGGAATCTGACGGTTTTTAATATCTCAGGCAATAGCTATCGACTGATCAGCAAAATCAACTACAAAACTCGTAGAGTATACATACGCAAACTTTTAACCCATGCCGACTACGACAAGGGCAGGTGGAAAGATGACGACTGGAATCGCTGAGACACCCAGCTATGAAACTTTAATACAGCAGCTCCCTCCTCGTCCCATTCACAACGATGAGCAGTTACAGGCTGTTCAGAAACGCTTAGATGCTCTGATTGATCTAGAGCGTGAACTGACCATCGATGAAGAAGACTATCTAGATATTCTCGGAACGCTTGTATGGGAATATGAACAGACTTTAGAACCTATTCCAGATATCTACGGAATAGAGCTACTCAAAGTTTTGGTCACAGACAGAGGGCTAAGACAAAAAGATCTATTGCCGATATTCAAGGCAGAGTCCATTATCTCCGATATTTTTAATGGACGCCGACAGCTTACAGCCCGTCATATCCAAGAACTCGCCGAATTCTTCTACATTTCGCCTGCGGTATTTTTCCTAAGAACCGTAGAATCTTCGTCAAACTAGAGCTACTGCTAGACTGGAGGCAATAATCTGAGCCGTCCAATGGTCATTCAAATTCCCCAGCTTCCCACTGAAATATGGAGTGATGAGCCACCCTTGGAAAGTGATTTGCATCGAGAGCAAATCGAGTTGCTGCTCGCTTGCCTAAAACTGTGGTGGCAAGACCGTTCTGACTTCTACGCCAGCGGCAATCTAACCATCGACTTCAACCCCGCCCAAATTAAATCACGCGATTTTCGTGGCCCTGACTTTTTTCTAGTTCTTGACACCGATCCCAAGCCACGCAAAAGCTGGGTCGTTTGGGCTGAGCAGGGCAAATATCCCAATTTGATTGTAGAAATTCTGTCCGATAGTACTGCTGATGTAGATCGCACGTTCAAAAAAAAGCTCTACCAAGATACGTTTCGGACTCCAGAATATTTCTGGTTTGATCTACAGACCTTAGAATTTCAAGGCTTTTGCCTGATGCGGGGTCAGCATGAACCCATTACACCCAATCAAGACGGCTGGCTTTGGAGTCAGCAACTAGATTTATTCTTAGGCGTACAAAACACCAAACTCCGTTACTTTACCGCTGATGGGCAGCTATTGCCGGACCCCAAAGAACGGGGCGATCGCTTAGCGGCAAAACTCCGGGAGTTGGGCATCGATCCAGATCAGGTTTAGTTGAAGCCTTTTTTGTAGTCAATGAGTGGCAGAGAGTATCGCCTTATACTTGATAGAAGAGCCGGTAGGCTTATGAACTTAACTTGAGATGCGATCGCAACAATGGCACAACTAGAACGCCTAGTCCTCATGGCCGAGGATGAGCTAACCGAATACAGCACTGATGCCCGCAAGCGGCAAAAACTGCGGCAAAAGATCGGCATTTCGGTGAAGCCTGCAGAGCAAGCCCAAGTTAAAGAAGACCTACTGGCCGAGATGCCCAAGGGATTTTTAGGCAAGCTCGTTGAAGAACAGCGTCAGGCCTTAGCCCTCCCGTTTTGGGGAATTGCTGGGCTAGGGTTACTGCTGGGGATTTCTTTTCGACAGCCCCTTGATTTTATGGGGCCAGCGATCGCGGTTCCCATCGCCTTCAATTTACAAAAATGGGGATGGCGGCTACAGGCGAAGCGACTCGTGATCCAAGCGATCGATGAAATACAGGCTGAGGCCAATAAACCAACCGAGGACCAAAACTAAGAAGATATTTGCCAAAATGGGTACAATAACTACGGTGAGAGCAAATTAGGCATTGCACTCATCGTCAAGCTTTTCATCGCTGCTTAATTCTCACTACTGCCGCTAGCGCATAGTATCCCCATTGATCAAAAAAGGGGATCGGGGTTCGTGAACGGGCAGACATTTAATTTTTCTGTGCCCATTTTTATGCTGCGCCAACCGATTCGCTCTGAGACCCTGTTGCTGTTGAGAGAAGCCTTTACCTCTCTCTTGCCCATCGTCTTGGTGATGAATATCTTAGTGTTGCTCTCTGGCTTAACGGGCCTTTTAGAATCTTGGGGCATCCTAGGGGCCGCTGCCATCAACGGCAACGAAGTTAGCCGTCTCTATTACTTTTTAATTCCTCTCTTTCTGAATATTTCCCTGAGCACACTGCTGGCAAAAGAAAAAGATCTAGAACAAATCGGCACGGTCCTGATTTCGATGGTCTGTTTCTTTCGGATCTCAGGATTTCTCACTATTAATGAATCAGCTCAACTGATCTCGTACCACGGCTCCATTCTGATCAGTATTCCCGCCACATTGGTATCGGTCAGACTGCTGCATTACTTTTCTCAATTTCCTCGTTTACGGCTGGTACGGCGGCGATCTGATCTCAGCCCACTGCTGAAAAAAACGCTGAACCTGCTGCTGCCAGGGTTGCTGACGCTGCTCTGTTTTGAGCTGGTGGGGCATGGCATACGGTTGATCTGGGGGACAGGTGTGCTGACGCAGTGGGTCCAGGCGCTGCCCCGTTTTAGCCAGCTCAATGACATTCAAGAAGTCATCTTGTTTAAGCTCATTTCTTTGCTTACTTGGTTTTTAGGGATTCACGGTGAGCATAGTGCGGACGGCCTCTTTCGTTTACTGAACAATATTCCCGCTGGTGAAGCTAGCGCCATTCGCCTCAAGACGTTTCATGATGTATTCATGAACATCGGCGGTTCTGGCTCTACCTTTGTGATTCCGCTCTTAATTCTATTCACCCAGAAATCGACCCAGTTCAAAGCGATCGCCCAACTGAGTCTGCCCTTCGCATTCTTTAACGTCAACGAAATTTTGCTGTTTGGGTTGCCGATTCTGCTTAACCCGATCTTCTTGGTCCCGTTTCTGCTGGCTCCATTCGTGAATATGGCGATCGCTCTAACGGCGATTAATCTAGGAGCCTTTAGCATTAACCCCGCCGAAATCTCTTGGATGTCGCCTCCCCTTTATAGTGCCTACACTGCTTCGGGTGGATCGGGATGGGCGGTGTTCACCAACTTGATCTGTATTATTGTCGATGGCTGTATTTACTATCCTTTTTTAGTCTTTGCCAAGCGTCAATTCAAGATTCCGTTTTACTTGTTCAATCTTTTCGGAGAAGACGTCTACGGCTTTTTCCATAACGAAATCAAGCGTCAAGAAGAACGTCTCTTTATTGATCAGCAAATGGGACAGCTTGACACCCTGATGTCGGCTCAGCAGGTACTGCGCCAGTTGAGGGGAGGGCAGTTTCTGCTCTATTTCCAACCCAAGGTGGAGGCAACCTCAGGTCACTTGGTCGGTCTTGAAGCGCTGATCCGCTTTCAAAATGTTGCCGGAGAGATTTTACCCCCCAGCTTTCTACCCGTTCTCTATGAGCAGGGGCTTTCTAAGGTTGTCGATCAAAAGGTCGTCGCTCTGGTGCTAGAGCAGATAAAGCAGTGGCGCACTGAGCAGCTCCTGTTCCCTCCGATTAGCATTAACTTTGATAAGGATTTTTTGCTCGATCCTCCAGCAATTCAGACGTTCATTGAACAGACCCGTAAGCAGGGGATTTGCTTAGAGCTAGAAATTACAGAGCATACCTATACCGTGGAGCTAGATGCGCTCGCTTCTGTGATTCGTCGGCTCAGAGCTGAGGGGCATCGTATTTCGATTGATGATTTTGGTGCGGGCTATTCTTCGTTAACGAGCTTGCTTTCGTTAGAAGCCGATGAAATTAAGCTAGATCGTAAGCTGGTGGTGGCTCCCCGAGGTGAGAAACAACGCGGTCGAGTCTTGTTAGAGTCTAGCGTGCAGCTCTGTCACGATCTGGGTTTTTTGGTGGTAGCTGAGGGGGTAGAAACCCAAGGCCAGTTAAACCTAGTCAGAGACTGTGGTGTCGATGTCGTGCAGGGGTATTACACGGGTAAACCGATGCCGCCTGAGCAGGTGAGCCGCTTATTTCCGTTGGTGGGTGAGAATGAGGAGGTGAGATCGCTGTTCCCTGAACACCCCTATCCCCGCTGACCGAAGCCATAGGCGACCTTAAAGCGAATCGGGGAAAGCCTGCCGCCCGTGCAAAACGCGTAGAATTTCAATTCGCTTGTTTCTGACCCGATACACCACGAGAAAAGGCATCTTTTTGACCACCAGTTCACGAGTGCCAAAAATGCGCCCCGGTCGCCCAATATTGGGCATCGTTGCCAAAGTATTAACAGACTTATCGAGACGAGAGCCAACCGCTTTGGCCGATTGAGGGTCTTGGTCAGCAATGTAAGCCCGGAGGTGAAGGATATCTTGAACCGCAACAGATAACCAAACTATGGGCATGGAGCGGTCGCCACCTCGTCCTCTTCACCCCAAGTATTTAGCCAAGCAGAAACCTTCTCATGGGGAACCCATTGGGCATCCGGCTGCTCTGCCTGCTGCAACGCCTCTTCAACTTGTTGGAGCTGCCAAGCTTCTTGATCAACATAGGCCGCGATCGCCTCAGCGGCAAGCCAAGACTTACTCCGCTGGGTGCTCTTAGACAACGCTTCTAGTGTCTGCTTCAGTTGGGCATCTAACCGAACTGTAATCGTAGCTGTTTCAGACATTGACTCAAAGTATGACTCGGTTGTACCTATTGTACACAACATATACAAGTTCCTGAGTGAGCGAAAAAATGGTAGCTCCTCGAAAAACAGAGGGCTTAATAATTAGGGCTTGCTGAAAAAGTCAGTTTACGACGAGAGGGTCCCGGCGATCGCAAATTCAGGCATCGCTCGGCCTGAAAGCTGTCTTGGGTATAACGCGCTAAAACTCCTATGGTCGTGTTCATCACGCTTTAGA
>JBAUJD010000815.1:0-11142 GCA_049683515.1 Thermosynechococcaceae cyanobacterium
GCAATGGCGCGAGAACACAATATCCCCATCATTCCAGGGGCGCTAACGCCAACGGAGATCGTGATGGCATGGCAAGCGGGGGCTACCTGCGTCAAAGTGTTTCCGGTGCAGTCGGTGGGTGGCAGTGAGTATATTCGTAGCCTCCAGGGGCCGTTGGGGCAGATTCCACTGATACCCACAGGGGGGGTGACGTTGGAGAATGCGGTTGGGTTTATTGAGGGAGGTGCGATCTCAGTGGGTCTATCGAGCAGTCTTTTTCCGAAGCTCAGTGTTCAGAATCAAGATTGGATAGAAATTACTCGTCGATGCACCTTACTTAAAAACCAGCTTCAGCCGATTGCCCCTCGATTGACCAATTGCGATGAAAATGAACCCTATCTCTGACCGGAACCTCTTCCGGCTTCTGTAAATTTGACTTGCCCTTTTTCACATACATCCCCGTAGAGATTGTCCCATCCAGATTTCGCATTCTGCAAAATACTAACGCCATCGTTTACAGTGAGGGTAAAGGCAGCTAAAGCCAGAAGAGACCCTGCTTTCAGCCTTAAATATCTTAATAAAGTGTTGAGACCCCCATGCGCGTAATTTTAATGACCGGTAAAGGTGGCGTTGGTAAAACCTCCGTTGCAGCCGCCACTGGCCTCCGATGTGCCGAGCTGGGTTACAAAACATTAGTGCTCAGCACCGATCCAGCCCACTCCCTTGCTGATAGCTACGATATGGAGTTAGGGCACGAAGCCGTTCAGGTACGCCCTAACCTCTGGGGCGCTGAACTCGATGCCCTCATGGAATTAGAAGGCAACTGGGGCGCGGTCAAACGCTATATCACTCAAGTACTTCAGGCTAGAGGGCTAGACGGCGTTCAAGCCGAAGAACTAGCAATCTTGCCCGGAATGGATGAGATTTTCAGCCTGGTGCGCATGAAGCGTCACTACGATGAAGGCACCTACGACGTGCTGATTATTGACTCTGCCCCCACCGGTACAGCGCTGCGCTTATTAAGTCTGCCCGAGGTGAGTGGCTGGTATATGCGCCGCTTTTATAAGCCATTCCAGGCGGTGTCTGTTGCACTCAGACCACTAGTGGAGCCGATCTTTAAGCCCATTGCTGGGTTCTCTTTACCCACTTCAGAAGTCATGGATGCGCCCTACGAGTTTTACGAGCAAATTGAAGCCCTCGAGAAAGTGCTCACCGACAACACTCAAACCTCGGTTCGGCTCGTCACCAATCCTGAAAAAATGGTCATTAAGGAGTCTCTGCGCGCCCATGCATATTTGAGTCTTTATAATGTGTCCACTGACATGGTGGTGGCAAACCGCATCATTCCTGAGCATGTTACCGATCCGTTCTTTGTGCAGTGGAAAGAGAATCAACGTCAGCACCGCAAAGAGATTCATGAGAACTTCCATCCGCTTCCGGTCAAGGAAGTGCCTCTCTATCAAGAAGAGATGTGTGGTCTAGAGGCATTAGATCGACTCAAGGAGACCCTATATCCCGAAGGTGAAGACCCATCGAAGGTTTACTACCACGAGAACACACTGCGAGTAGTTCAAAATGACGGCGAGTATAGCCTCGAACTCTATTTGCCCGGTATTCCCAAAGATCAGGTAGAGCTGACTAAGACAGCAGATGAACTTAATGTACGCATTGGCAATCACCGTCGTAATCTAGTCTTGCCCCAGGCGCTAGCCGCGATGCAGCCTGCCGGAGCCAAAATGGAAGAGGACTATTTGAAAATCAAGTTTAGCCCTAAGGTTCCGGCTTCTGTATAGCTCAATGACACCAATGACTTAAGATCGTCTACGGATGAAATCGGGAGTCAGTTATGAACTCATTACAGGATAAAGTTGCCATTGTCACAGGTGCGTCGAGGGGAATTGGGAAAGAGATTGCCCTTGCCCTTGCTGCTGAGGGTGCTGCAGTTGCCGTGAACTACGCTAGCTCTAGCGCTGCCGCTGATCGGGTCGTTGCTGACATTACAGACAAAGGCGGTCAGGCCATTGCGCTGCAGGCCGATGTCTCCCAAGAAGATCAGGTGGACTCTCTCGTCAAAGCGGTGCTAGAAAAGTGGGGCCGTGTCGATGTCTTGGTCAACAATGCAGGCATCACTCGCGATACTCTCTTGCTACGCATGAAGCCTGCCGACTGGAGAGCGGTCATTGACTTGAATTTAACGGGCGTTTTTCTCTGCACCCGAGCGGTGAGCAAAACAATGCTTAAACAGCGCACAGGCAGAATTATCAATATTGCCTCAGTGGCCGGTCAGATGGGCAACCCAGGGCAGGCAAACTATAGTGCAGCCAAAGCTGGGGTGATCGGTTTTACAAAAACAGTTGCGAAAGAATTCGCTAGCCGTGGCATTACCGTTAATGCTGTGGCTCCTGGCTTTATTGAAACAGATATGACTGAAGGCTTAGGCGCTGAAGAGATTCTCAAATTTATCCCTCTGGGGCGCTATGGTCAGCCAGAAGAGGTCGCGGGGACAGTGCGTTTTCTGGCTGCTGATTCTGCTGCTGCTTACATCACGGGGCAAGTCTTTAATGTTGATGGTGGCATGGTGATGGCCTAATGATGAGGTGAATTCAAAACACTGGACACCGCTCCATGCCCGTGTTCATGGGCTATTACGGCAGCGACAGCTATTGCCAAAAAATCAGGGCATCCTCCTCGGCTTCTCTGGCGGTCAGGATTCCATGTGTCTACTGAAGTTGCTCGTAGACCTGCAGCCTAAATGGGTCTGGAATTTAGCTGTAGCCCACTGCGATCATCGTTGGCCCCTTGATTCGGGGAAAAATGCTCAATATGCAGCAGAGTTAGTTCAGCAATGGCAACTCCCTTACTTTAGTTGCACTGCCCCCAAAGTACTCAAGGGTGAGGCCGAAGGACGAGACTGGCGGTATCGAGAAATGGCTGAAGTTGCCAATAGCCAAGGATATGGTGCAGTCGTGACAGCTCATACGGCTAGCGATCGCACCGAAACTCTCCTCTACAATCTCATTCGTGGCAGCGGTGCAGATGGCTTGCAGGCTCTAACGTGGCAACGCCCACTGCCTGAGGGGATACAACTGATTCGTCCACTGCTAACGGTGACCCGCGCCGAGACCGCGACATTTTGCCAGGATCTCGACCTACCGATTTGGCAAGACGCCATGAATCAAGACTTGCACTATCGTCGCAACCGCATCCGGCAAGATATTCTGCCCTACATCCGGCAGCATTTTAATCCCAATGTAGATACAAGCATTGCCCAAACGGCAGAACTATTACAGGCAGACGTTGCCTATCTAGAGGCTAAGGCAAAGGAACAACTGGCTACCGCAACCCATCAGCCCCTTCCCTCTGAGCTGGCTCAAGATACGCAGATACTGGCCGCTTTGAATCGAACGGTACTTCAGCAAGCCCCCCTAGCACTGCAGCGACGGGCAGTGCGCCAATTTTTGCGGATGCACCTACAGATATCGCCGACCTTTGCTCACGTAGAGAAGGTGACGGCTTTAATTTCGGCTCCTAATCGCTCCCGTAGCGATCCAATAACGGCACGAGTTATAGCGCTGAACTCTGCTCAGTGGCTATGTCTCTATGACTTAAGTCCCTAAATTTGGTCGGAAATCACAGTTTTAAAGATAAGACCATTGGGGGCCGAAGTCGAGACAAGTAGAAATCTAAAAACCACCATGCTTGCGATCGCGGGCTTTAAAATACAGGATTTCCGATCTGCCATTCATTCTTTAGAATTTCTTTGTAGATCGTCTCTCTGACAATCATCTGTTCATAGAGCTGCACCAGAAATTCCTGAGCCTGTTCTTGACTCATTCCTTTTACCTGAGACATAAAAGAGCGTAGCTTAAATTGCTGTTCGAGGGACAACTGTACAGGTTCACTCACAGACTTTTGCTCCATTAAGAAAGGGACAGAATGGGATGCCTGCATCCCACAGGATGTGAAAGAGGCTGGATTAGCCGTCTTAATGCCACCCAACTATATTATGTAACGTAACAATTTTTTGACAAAAATGCTACAAACAGATTTTTTCTGGGTTGAGATGCTGCCCATAGTGTTCCCTGTTGATGGTGCGCTTGGTACATGTTTAAGCAACATATTGCCCCAATGGTTGCAACTACAGAGCAGCCGAGAACGTCACACATGGCCCTTTACCTATCGTGTTTGAGTATTTGGGCAATCCTACTTCACGACTCTACACAGCAGTGTCAGTATTGATACAAACACTACTCCGGCAGGTCTAGAGTCTCCCATTGGCAATGGAAGCCCTGGTCATTGTACAAACCAAACACTGACCAATATGGAACAAAAATATAGATCAAATAATGGGGCAGAGCCTGAAACCAAGGTTGACCTGACGTCAAGCAATCCTCCTTACCGCCGCCAATGCCAGAGGCGAGGGGTAGGGGGTGGCTCCTAGCTACCTGATTGCCAAAAAAGCCGTCTTGTCGAAATAGAGGGAGTGCCGCCCGTCTCCAAGAGGGTGTTAATACGGCTTAGGGCTTCTGATGCCGAGCGATAGCGTTGACGTACATTAGAGCAAACCATTGCATCAATAATGGTGGCAAGATCAACGCTGATCTTTGGATACTTTTTCCATCTGATGCCGCCCGTCTGCTCATCAATCTTAAAAGTCCGCTTGGTGGGGTTAATGCCTGTGAGTGCCTGGAGTGCAATAATACCGACGGCATAGACATCGCTCGCTAGAGTGGGGTATCCCTGAAGTTGCTCAGGTGCAATATACCCATCTGTGCCCACAACAGCAGTAGAGCTGCTACGGTTTCGTTGAGTACTACCAAAGTCAATCAGCGCAATACTTTGATCGGACTGACTGCGAATCAGATTTTCTGGTTTTATATCTCGGTGAATAATGCCTTGACGATGAACAAATGCCAGGGGAGTCAGGATACTCTGCAAGAGAGCCAGAATTTTAGCCTCCTTCAATCTCCTTCCCCACCGCAGTTCTTGAGCTAAGCTGTGACCCGGCATAAATTCCTCAACCAAGTACAACTCTTGATCTTCTGTGAAGGTTGTATACAGTTGGGGAATCTGGGTGTGATGCCCTAGCCTTTTTAGAACATTCACTTCTTCTGTGAATAATTGGTTGGCGGCATTAACGGTGAAATTATCGGTATCTGGGGGCTGCAGCTTTTTGATCACGCAGCGTTGTTGATCAGGATGCTGCAGGTCTTTAGCCAGATATGTTTGACTGAAGCCTCCGTTTTTAAACTTCTTTATGATTTTGTAGCGACCTGCTAGCATATTTCTTCCCTGTAGATGAAAGACGAGACTCGGATGTATCAAAAAGAGTAGATCCCCCTTCCTTGCTCAAACCGTCAAGGTGCAGCGTATCGTCATAACGCGTGCAGAGGAATCGTTTCTACATAGTTTAGGTCAACAATAAATATTTGTTGTGGCTTGCAATGAACCTCAATGCCCAGCCGGTCCATTCTTGTCAATATTCTAAGCAAAGTTAAGTTTTCTTGGTGTACGGTATCTAAATATAGACTTTTGTTATCTTTCTTGATCTCCTTAGTGTCAGTTCCGAGCTAAGTCACGAATAGAAAGCCCCCAAAGATCTCATCGGTGTACGAATGAAAATCTTGTTAATTGGAGATGACAGCCTACTGATTAAGGAGTTAATCAAAAACCTAATCCTGCATCGCTACGTTCTGGACGTTGTGCAAGATGTTGAAATGGGTTGGACCTATGGGTCTACGTTTGACTATGATCTGATTCTTTTAGATATCACGCTGCCAAAGCTGGATGGGGTGAGATTGTGTAAACGATTCCGCTCAGAGGGATTTGCCACCCCGATCCTTTTGCTCTCTGATCAAGACACCCCGGCGGCAAAGGTCTACGGACTAGATAGTGGCGCAGATGATTATATCGTTAAGCCTTTTGAAAACACTGAATTATTGGCTCGAATCCGATCACTCCTCCGTCGCAGTAGTTCTAACCCACTGCCAATACTGGCATGGGGTGATTTGCTGCTTAACCTCAGCACCTACGAAGTGAGCTATAACGGTCAGCCGTTGGCATTGAGTACCCTGGAATATGAGTTACTAGAGCTGCTACTGAGAGATAGTCAGCATGTCTTCAGTACCGATGAGATTATTGATAGGCTTTGGTCCCTAGAGCAGTTCCCATCCGAAGCGACCGTGCGCTCCCATATTCGTCGGGTCCGCCAAAAATTAGTGGCATCGGGTGCGCCGAAAGATTTTATTTCCACGGTACATGGACGAGGTTATTACCTAAAAGCGCCAAATATAGAGGCGTCTGCTGTACTTGCACCAGTTGCAATCAAAAATAGCTCTCCTCAACCCTTACAGCCTGACTCGACACAGAACAGCACCCTTGGTTCTAGCTCACCCCTTCAGGGCCAATATGATTCATTGGTGATCATGGTGGTGAGTCCAGATCTAAAGATGAATCAAGCGCTACTCAAATACTCGAAACGGTGGGGCATTCATCTTCAGATTTTTCAGGTTCTAACGAAACAAGCTGTTTTAGCTTCTTTAAATCTAAGCTCTGAGGTGATTCCTCGTTATCCCGATGCGATTTTATTTCAGTTGCCGTCTCAGCTCAAGCTTCAGATTCTATCGAGTGGGAGCGTTGATGACTCTAGTAATTTTTTAGAACTATGGGATATTTTCAAGGAGAAATATCCAGATGTGCCTCGCTGAGTGATGGCGGAGCATCTTGAGATGAGCGATCGCATCCAACTCATGCGGTGGGGAGGCGATTGTCTGATGGAAATGCAAACCACGCCAGAGGACGTGATGGAGACCGTCTCTCGGTTTTTAATGCGCTTTAAGATTTCTGGGAAGGTGATGGTTGTCGATATCGATCAAGATTGGTTATATACAGTAGAAACGCTCCTAGAACCGTGGGGCTTTAAGGTGACCACACTCGCTGAGATTCAGCAGGTCTGGACGGTTCTAGATGCTGTCGAGCCTGATGCTTTGGTGCTAGATATCAACTTCCCTAACATAGATGGATTAGAGATCTGCAAATTATTGCGTCGTGATCCATCTTGGTGTCAGCTCCCGATCTTATTTCTGAGTGATTCAATGGAACCAGATATGCAAGCTCAAGCCTTTAGGGCGGGTGCCGATGATTACTTGTGTAAGGCAATGATGGCACAGGAGCTTCCCCATCGAATTATGAATCGACTGCAGCGGAGCATAGGGGCTTAGGTCAAATATTTTTCAAGCAAGCAAGCTTTAATGAGGCTCAACTAAGGTGAGACCGACTTCACTGTTGCTGAATTCATCTAGCTTTTGACTAATCTTCGACCAGTCAAGGTCTGTCAGCGCTAGAAGATCGGGTGGGTTGTCCATCGAGTCCTGCGTTTTCTCTATGTTGAGACGATGCTGGGCCATGCGGATGCGGGCGTGAACTGCGACACTTTGCTCATGATCGATCATCTGCTGGAGCTGGAGCTGAATGTGCGATCGCATCTCGCCTTCTCCTACCCCTTTAGTACCAAAGGCAAATCGTTCTAAACCCGTAATGGCCGCATAGCGAACAACCCATTCATGATCTTGCTGAGCAATCTGTAACAGCGCAGACAAAGCGATCTCTTGAGACTGCTCCAACAGCTTTTGAGTCGGAAATTCTTGCCAATTAATCTCTCCCAAGCCTTTCGTTGCCGCCCGTCGTACACTCACCGCAAAGTCAGAGGTCGCTGCATCCAGCAACGTTACCAACCCCCTCGGATCGCCGATTTCAGCCAAAGCGCGAACGGCCCAGGCTCTAGCCGAGTAGTTATGAAGATCAAGCTGCTCCACAATGGCAGGCACCGCAAGTCGGCCCAGTCGAACCAATCCACTCACTGCTGCAATGGCGGCACCAGGGTTGTTATAGCTTAACGCCGCCACTAAGGTCGGAATGGCCTCTTCATCTGCAACGTCTGCTAGCTGTCGAACCGCTGCAAATAAAGCAGGTGAAGAATCCGCTTTTTCTACCGCTTCAATCAGCCGTGATATCTGATCGGTTTGAGCGTCCAGTGCCCCAGCGTTAATACTTATCGTCATAACAAGCTATCCATCAAAGTCATCACGGCGATCGCATCGGCAGACAAATCAGAGTCTGCGATCGCGACGTGTTTTTCGAGAACGCCTTGCAGCGCAATTAATTTAAGACTATTTTCGGCTGGGGTTCGAGCAATGGCCTCAGCCGCAGGTAGATATCCAATCGCCCCTAAATCGGCAAGAACCGTTCGTCGAAGCTGCAAATTATCATTTAAAAGAGCCTGCGTGAGCCGGTCACCATACTGACAGGCAATCTGAGGATCAGGCGTCAGTTGATACATCGCCCTCATTGCCGCATATTGAATTCGAGGCACCGCATGATCGAGAAATGGCTCAATTAAAGCTCGTGTCTGTTCTGCGCCCAACCGTCCCAATGCTTCAATAATGGCATCGAAGGGTTGAGCCAGGTAGGGGGGTTCTAACGCAGGTAGCGTTCCTGGGACTTGGTCTTTGAGCAACGCCACTAACTTGGGCACGGAGGACTGATCGCCTAAAGACTCAAGAGCCTGTGCCGCAGCTTCTCGAACATAGAAATCTGAACATTCTAAAGCTGTTAACAGAGCAGGAACGACTTGCTGATCTCCTAACTTCCCTAAGGCACGAGCCGCATTACGTCGCAACGGATATCCCCCGGCATCGGTACGATCCTCTTCATCTTCTAGAGCGGTGACGAGTCCATTGATAGCCTCTGGAGCATTGACTCGAAATCGCCCTAGCCACCAAGCAGCATACACACGCAGCCCTAAGTCATCTCCACATAGATTTGCGACGGCCTGCTCTACGGTGAGGGAACCACTGTCTTGATGAACACTATTTTCCAAGGGCTAAGCATCAATAACGAACGATGATGAAAAGCAGAGATTCGACATCCGCAGCCATATCTTTGCAAGGGCAATGTACCCTAATAAAAAACGGAGCAGCCACAATGTCTAACTAAACGTTAGAAACTGAACACTCTCCGTAAATAACAATGATCAACACAAGCAAAAAGTTTAAGTCGATCTTTGTCATGGTGGAATGCTTAGCTTGACTCACTATAGTGATAGTTGCTGTTTAAGCAATGGTCAAGCTAAGCAGACCCATTATTAATGCTAAGCCATACTAGCTGAGAGCATTAATCGCATGATCAATGTAGGAATTAGCTTCTAGAGCAGCATCTCCACTGAGACCATGGGCACCCTTGATATACTTGAGGGCTTCAACGTACCAGCTAGGGGAAAGCTCAAATGTACGGTTGATTTCAGCAACGCCACTGAGCAAGTACTCATCCATGGGGCCAGTACCACCCGCTACGCAGCAGTAAGTAACCATGCGTAGATAGTAACCGATGTCACGGGCGCACTTATCTTTACCACGTTGGGATGAAGAATAGTTAGGGCCTTCTAGCTGGGTGGTGTAAGGAAACTTTGCGTAAACCGCAGACGCTGCACCACTGATGAGACCATCAGCTTTATTGGTTAGCGCTTTTGCTGCTTGCAAACCAGCCGTAGCTTGCTTAAAGCGGCCAAAAGCAACTTGCATTTCACTGTTAGTGAGGAATTGTCCTTGAGAATCAGCAGAAGCCAGTGCTTCGGTTAAAGGGGTTTTCATTAATTATCTCCCGAAAATAATTATGTTCATGAAGTTGATAATTGCTATAGAGTTCATGGCCTCAAAGCCAAGCGACTCAGTCACCGTGTTATACAGCGCGAGCTGCCAGATCAAAATAGCTACCAACTTCAGCAATGATGCTGGAGCAGTCACCTTGAGTAAAGGCACTAGTGTCGCTGATGAGCGCAATAGCTTCGTCCTTCATGTTCTTGACCGCAGCGGACATAGAAGCACTAGGCACGCCCAAGGCTTGATATGTTTCCTTCAGGCCATTCAAGCAGCGATCTTCTAGGATGCTTGCATCGCCAGCGAAGGCTGCGTAAGTAATGTAGCGAAGGATAATTTCCGCATCACGGAGACAGGCGGCCATCCGTCGGTTTGTGTATGCATTTCCGCCGGGGGCAATCAATGAAGGCTGACTGTCAAACAAAGCACGTGCTGCGTTTGACACAATGGTAGAAGAGTTGCTGGTTAGCGTGTTGACAACATCTAAACGTTTGTTGCCGTCTGCAACCACAGCCTGAAGGGCATCGATCTGGGAATCACTAAGGAAGTCACCCCGTGTATCAGCCTGAGAGACTACTTTTGCAAATGCATCTAACATAAAATTCAATTCTCCTAGAATATTTATGGGAGTACGCGTTGAAACCAAAACAATTGCGTGACAAAAAGCTCAGCTCTTGGATAGATCTGAACTTTATCCAAAGGAAGGTAAAGAGTGTGAAGGGGTCTTTGACCTGCTTGCATCCCTACTTGATGTAAGGGGGCTTTACCTGGCTCTGACGGTCATGAACTTTGTTTCATTACTTATTTTGTACTATGCCATAGGTTCCTTATTTATTACGAATTATAAAACGTTTATAGGGCTGCTGAGTACATAGACTTAACGCCCTATCGTCCATTGCCCTGAGCCATATAAGCTTGACGTCTCAAGAGAGGCAACAAAGGTGAGGGAATTGCAATCTGCATGCCAGCAATGTTCCTTCATTTTTCTTTACAAAGATTTATATGTTATTGAGATCGTGATCTGATAGAGAATAAGTGAAACCCCACCCAGGTAATCAATATTGTCTCTGGATGGGGATGGTTTAGGCTTGAGTCGAAGAGCGATTACAGTCCTGCTGGTGTGTGAAAAATTAACCATAGGGCCGCTAAAGCTAAGGTTGCGATCGCACCCCCTAGCAGGCGTTTATCGTCAGGGCTAAGCTTCAGGCGAGAGCCACCGACCTCTGAGGCCCGGAAATGATCTTGGCGACTGGGACGAGGCAGCTTATCTCTGTAGTCAGCGCTGTAACGAGCGGTATGAGCAAAGGTTAAATCACCCGTGGTGCGCTGAGGTATCACTCTCCGCCGTTGGTAGGGCACCGTGTCAACGCCAAAATGATTGATATATTCGTCACTATCAAGCAACTCAGTAATGAAGCCTTTCAGGCCGTTGGTGGCTAAGACAATAGACCAGGCCAACGTCTCCCGCTCATTGTAGACTTGCCGCCCTAGCAGCCGCTGCACACAGAGT
>JBAUJD010000816.1:0-3466 GCA_049683515.1 Thermosynechococcaceae cyanobacterium
AGCCCTGCGCTTTGGTCTACCCATCTGTCTCAAGGGTGGTCAAGTCTGTGGCAGAAGTCCTGGCTGCAGCGCGTTCAGCCCTTCTCTGCTCTGATGATTTTGGAAATACTGATTCTGGTGAGCCTTGCTGCAGCCTGGATTATTTCACTGGTGAAACAACTGTCATGATCTAAAGATAAACCTCTCATTCTGATTTCAACCCCTGAGTAGCCGGAGGCCGCTCAGAGTAACCCATACTGTTGATCCCTCATGCCCTAGAACACCCACTGGAAGCGTCATTTCACCGAAAAAATTAGCCGTCAGAAGCAGCGCAATGAAGCCGAGGGCAAACGCTATATTTTGGTTGACAATCCGGTGCGCGCGGCGACCTAGAGCGATCGCCTGTTCGAGTTTTTCGAGTCGGTCTGCCATCAACACCACATCGGCGGTTTCAAGGGCAACATCACTGCCTGCGGTGCCCATGGCAATGCCCACAGACGCCTGGGCTAGAGCAGGGGCATCATTGATGCCATCGCCAACCATCGCCACGACTTTGGCGTGTTTTTGAAGCTTCTGAATCACCGCAACCTTATCTTCGGGCAGCAGTTCGGCATACACCTGATCAATACCCACTTGCTGAGCAATATTTTGAGCTGTACGCAGGTTATCCCCGGTCAACAGGACAATGGATTCTATGCCGAGACGTTTGAGATGGGCGATCGCCGTTGCGGCTTCAGGTCTGACCGTATCGGCAACCGCAATAATCCCTAGAACGATTCCGGCATGGGCGACCCAGATCACGGTTTTACCCTCCTGTTCCCACTGTTGACTTTGCTGAGTCAATCGTTCTGGACAGGGCTTTGTCCGCGTCTGTACAAAGGCGGCTTTACCCACGACTGCGATCTGATCATCAATCTCTCCGGTAATGCCCTGCCCTAGATGGGCTTGAACATTGTCTGCAGAAGGCCACGCTAAGGGTTGGGCCTGAGCCGCTTGAACGATGGCGGCCCCAATCGGATGTTCCGAGACACTCTCTAGGGCTGCAGCGATTGCCAATAAGGTGTTTTCAGAGGCTGAAGCGGCGCTCATGTTGACGACCTTGGGTTTGCCCGTGGTCAGCGTTCCGGTTTTGTCAAAGGCGATCGCGCCCACCTGTCCCATTAATTCCAGTTGAGCGCCATTCTTAAACAAAATGCCCTGACGTGCGCCATTGGCGATGCCCGAGAGCAGCGTGGGCATAATCGCGGCCATCAGTGCACAGGGGGAAGCCACCACCAAAAAGATCAAAGCGCGATAAATGGTTGTCTCCCAATCCCAGCCCACAATAAAGGGAGGCAGCGTGCCCAGCAAAAGGCCCGTGATCACAATGACCTTGGCATAGCCCCGTTCAAACCGTTCAATCCGTTGCTGAGAAGGCGGGGCTTCGGTTTGCGCCTGTTCCACCAGGCGAATCACCCGCTGAATTAAGCTACTCTCAGGCGGCTGATGAATCTTGAGGCGCAATGCACCGTTCCCGTTGACGGTGCCAGCAAAGACGGGATCACCAACGCTTTTCTCAACGGGCATCGATTCCCCTGTAATCGGCGCTTGGTTCAGGGTGCTGAATCCTGCGGTGACGAGGCCATCGGTGGGCACCCGTTCCCCTGGCTTCACCACAACCTGATCGCCAATCCGGAGCTGAGAGATGGGCACTATGTGTTCTTGGGCGTTGTGCAGCAACCGGGCTGTATCGGGCGTGAGGCTCATTAAACTGCGAATGCTGCGCTCAGTCCGCTGAAGGGCATAGCCCTCTAGTGCGCCACTGATGGCAAAAATGAGAATTAAGACCGCGCCATCGACGATCAGGTCGTATTCACGTCGCCATAGACCCAGAACTGCCGCCCCCAGAGCGGCCACAATCATGAGCAGATCGACATCGAGTTCTCGCTCTTGCCACAGCGTTGTCCAGCCATCCCGCGCACTGTTGAATCCACCCACGACATAGGCCGCCGGTAGAATCAAGAGACCCCATCCCAGCCAGCCGCGATTTAAGGCCAGCCAGCCGAAGAACACCAGCAGGGCGCAGACACCCGCAGCGACGGCATCGGGATGTGCTTTGAGCCGGGTTGCCAAACGGGAAAGGGGTAGGGGAGCAGCAGGCATCAGAAGTTCGGTGAGATAGGGTTGCCATGGCCTTCTTACCCTAAACCTTGACATTGCTGTTAATGTCAAGGAAGTCGTTGAGACTCCCGCTATGAACACTCCCCATCTGACGATTAAGGCACTAACAGAGTCAGTCAAGGGTCGCATTACCCCTCGGATGGTGCGGCATTACCATCAGTTGGGGCTGTTGCCGCCCCCCGCGAGATCGCCAGGAAACTACCGCCTCTACACCGAACAGGACGCCCAGCGGCTCCAGCAAATTGTGGCTCTGAAGCAGCAGGGCTTTCAGCTTGCTCATATTCAGCAATTGCTAGAGACCTCTACCCCAGCAGACATGACCCCAACCCTGCTGGCTCAGCTTCAGCAGCAGTATCAAGCCATCATCCGGCAAATCACCCATCTACGGCAAACGGCCACCGCCCTAGAAGGCATTTTAGGGCGAGATCAGCATTGCCAAGAGATTCAGGCCGAGGCACTGGCCCAGCTCAAGCAGCTCGACGTTGAGGCTCAGTCTGGGCTCGGAGCCTTTGAAACTTTTTGGGATGGTTTAGATGCCGAGGTCCAGGCCCATCCTGAAGCGTTTCAAGAATCGCTCCAGCGCCTGCTGCCCGATCTGTCAGATCGCTCTGAAATTGAGGTTGATCTGCTCTCAAAATTGGTGCTGGCCTGTGGGGATGTAAGCCTTATTGCTTCGATCCGCTTGAGTAATGGCGCGATCGCAGCGTCTCGAACAGCACTCAAATCAGGCTGTCAGATTGTCACCGACGTGCCCACCATCAGCGCGGCGTTAGATCACACTCGTCTGGCCCATTTGGGATGCGCTGTAGAGGTATTGATCGATAATCCGCATATTAGTACTGCCGCAGAAGCCGAACAAGCGTTTTGGCAAGAGTTGACCTGGAAAGAGCGCTTGCAGAACTTACCGAAGGGCTGTGTGCTGGTGATTGGCTATGCGCCCTCTGTGTTGCTGGCCGTGTGTGACGCGATCGCCCAGCACACCCTACAGCCTGCCCTCGTCATTGGGATGCCCATTGGCTTCAGCCATGCGCCAGCGGCCAAGCGGCAACTGCTGCGATCTCAGGTGCCCTCCATCACCCTTGAGGGAACATTGGGAGGGGGACTGCTGGCAGCGACCGCACTCAATGCTTTGGTGGCCTCGCTAATCGAAAAGCCAGACTGTCACTGCTATTTGAAGTCTCAGAGCTAGCGGAGTCATCCACACGTGCCGCAGCACTCCATGTCGCCGCAATCGAGACAGGTCATTCTCAGGCATCTCCCAGCTTAATAAATAGAAGTCAACGCCCTGCATTCAGCACTTTTTTCGCTGCCAAATTCAGTGCCGGGA
>JBAUJD010000817.1:0-3740 GCA_049683515.1 Thermosynechococcaceae cyanobacterium
ATCTAAGAGAGATTATGGGGCAGCAAGTTCAACACTTGAGCTGAAGCCTCTACACCATATCTCTATCTCTCGATTGTGTTTCACTCGAATAACTCCACTCTAAGATCCTGATTACCAAGTTAGCTACGATGAGCTTGACCACGGTCAAACGATGGGTTGATTTGGTAACCCTCACCGTCAAATCACTCACATAGGATTCGTTAAATATGTCCCTGTCTTTTCATTCCCTGAACCTGCTCACTTTGTTCGCATCTGTGAATGCGATCGCCCTGTTTTTACCTCTAGCAGCCAAAGCAGAACCTACGGTGCATCGTTATAACCCGGCCCTCGTTGCGCTCTATACCTCAAGCTGTACCAAGCAGTTGAGCGCAAAGGTTCCGGCAAAAGCCAAGCAGGCTTGTTTATGTTCTGTTAAAGAAATGCAGAAGCAGCACCCTCAGGGGCAGGCCGTTGAGATTGTCAAGAGAGCAAAATCTAGCTCTGACGTTGATCCGTCAACGAACGTGCCCAAAGTCATGTCTAAGTATTTCGCCCCCTGCATTTAATGAGTCGAGTCTTCGGTCTGCAGCGCCCCTCTGCTCGCACTCAGCTCCCCATCACATAAAAACCAGCCCAATGAGCGAGATCTGCATAGGGGCAGTCCTCTGGGTGGGTTTGAGAATACTGCATAAGACCTTCAGGCAAATCCAGGGCGAGCTGACGACTCCATTCCCCTAGCTCAACGTAGGTTAAACGCTGCAGCCACTGCTGGGACTGCTGAAGCGCTAGCGGTATTGTCGCCCCCTCTTTTATGCGTTGGTGCAGGTTCAGCAGCAACAGCCCTTGAGGTATCTCCTGAACCGGCCATAGACCACTGATTACCTGTGCCACCCCTGCCAAAAGAAAACCCGTAGGGAGATTTACGCTATCTACGGTGGGATTGGTGGGTTTGGAGACAGCATTAGAAAGGCACATGAGTGAGAATCGACTCAAATCGAGCTGCACAATATCAGCCAGCGTCAGGGTCTGATAGGCCGCTAACTCAACGGCCTGGGAAGAGGGGCGCACAAAGTCACGAATGGTCAACCAGCCTTGTCCTGACATCAGCTTCAGGGCGGCTAATACTCTGCCCTTAGTCGCTTGAGACGCTGCCAATGAGGTGGCACGAGGGTAAATCAGCTCTAGACCTGCCGTTTCGATTGCCGTTGGCTGCAGCGCCACTCTCAAAAACTGCTCTGAAGGGAATCGATGCCGTCGCAGCATTAACCCTAACTGAATACTGGGCAAGGTGGTGATCGTCACGGTATCGGGGAACAGAGCGTGCAGCGGTACCCCTTGCAAGCAGGAGTCTGACACCAGCGTAATCTGATCAATGTCTGTCAACACCTCTTGACAGAGCCGATCAATCGTGAGGATAGTCCGCAGTTTTGTGAGCTGGGTCTCTAACTGATTGAGATCGGGGGGCTGCGCTTGCCAACCTTGCAACCAGTCCTCTAGTTGCTGACGCTGGTGAGCGGCAGCCTGCGCGGTTTGCAAGCTAACGGTGGCCTGCAGTGTATCGGTGGGCAGCACCTGTAACACCGTTGGAAACTGATTGAACTTGAGCACAAAAATAGAAATGGCCGCTGGACTCAAATGCCAAAACAACAGGGCTGACTGGGGCCGCAAAAGCTTCTGCATTTGTGCCCAATCTAAAGAGACTGGCTCTTTGAGATCACTGAGATAGCTGAGGCGGTCGTGGCGATGGATATCCGCAAGGACTAAGGCTTGAGTAGTATCTTGCTGGGCCAGCAGATCAATCTGGAGCTGCTCTAGCCCCTCTAATTCTTGCTTGAGGCTGCGGCGCTGCTCGGGGGATAGCGTTAGGTTGCCAAGGAGGCGATCTCGCTTCTCAATCACAGTGGGCAGTGTGGTTTGCAGCACGTACTGGTCGCCGAGATGGCAGCACACCGTCAAGAAGGACTGCATGGTTAAGAGATGCTGCTCTGGAAACTGGATAAAGCTGAGATGATCGATGGCGCTTAGATAGCTGATCTTCGCCTCTTGCCAGGTGGGAATCGGATCAACCAAGGCATAGCCTTCACGATATTGAAAATCTCCCTTGCGCTGGTTAAGAATGCCGCAGGCCCGGTTGTATTCAATATTGTCAGGCGCGATGGCGGCAATGCCTTCGTCTAAGGTTGCGATCGCAGCTTGATATCCCTCCGATAAATACAGACACATGCCCCGATCTTCCCAAGCAGGCCAAAGCTGCTGACGGGTTAACCGCAGGGCGACATCATAGTCAGAAATCGCCTCGTCATAGCGATCTTGCTCGGCAAAGACACTGGCTCGATTATGCCAGGGCTGGTAGTTTTCAGGATCGAGCTTAATGGCCTGATCAAAGCTAGCAACGGCATCATCAAACTGCCGCATCTGGAAAAAGGCCATGCCCCGATGGTTCCAGATCGAGGGATGTTCGGGCTGGAGCGCCAGGGCTTTGTCGTAGCTATCAATCGCTAGCCCATAACTGCCTGCGTTCACCAACACCGCCGCTCGCTGCAACCAGAAATTATAGTTTTCTAAATGGGACTTTTGGGGCTTTAGAATAGGGTCTTCTAGGGTCACTGGCAGCGGCTGAATCGCTGCCAGTCTATTTACGTATAGCGCCTGAGCGTTGGTATTGGCAATCATCGCCTCAGGGTAGCGGCCTAGACGCTGTAGCGCGGTGCCGCACTGCGTCCACACCTCTGGATCGTGATCGTCTAGCTCTAAAGCCTGCTGAAAATGAGCCAATGCCGTGACGGGGTCACCTTGATTGAGGGCATCATTGCCTTGCCCAATAAGAGCCGGAGCAGTCTGGGGGGATATCATGAAATTGAGCTAAGAGAGTAGCGCATACCAGGGTGTTGAACCACCACTTCTAACAACTCTAACTGTAGAAGCGCACCGGAAAGTTCCCCCGCAGCAATTTGGGTCTGCTCTACTAGCACATCAAAGGGAATTGCCGCCTCTGTCGATCTCCTGAATACCGCCACTAGGGTCGCTTGTTCTGTGGTCAAGGGGGGCAATACCTTTTGCGGTTTGGTCGTCTCTGACGCTAGGGTCGGCATCGCCCCCAGCGCACCGAGCAACTGTCCGACCCCCAGCATGGCCTGCGCGCCTCGCTGCAGCAGACCCAGACACCCCACCGCCCGAATATTATCGAGGGAATTAGGCAGCACGTAGACATCGCGACCATATTCATTGGCCTGATAGGCCGTAATTAACGCCCCAGACTTACTGGGAGCCTCCATGACGAGGGTGGCGCGGCTGAGTCCCGCAATGATGCGGTTACGCTTGGGGAAATGAGAGCGATGGGGCTGTGTCCCAGCGGGATGTTCACTTAGAACCAGTCCTTTTTCGACAATGCTCTGGTGTAGCTTTTGGTTCCGTTGCGGATAGGGGGTATCAACGCCAGTCCCCAGCACGGCGATGGTACGCCCCCCGGCCTCTAGGCAGCCGATATGGGCTTGAGTATCAATGCCCTCTGCTAGGCCCGACACCACCGTAAAGCCATTTTTCCCCAGGGCATAGGCCATCTTGCGGGTCCAGCGCTTGGCATATTCAGACGGATCGCGGGTGCCCACAATGGCAATGGCGGGCGTAACCCCCTGATTTTCAGACTTCACCACCTGACCGCTATAGTAAAGCACAGGCGGAAAGTCACTAATCTCAAGCAGCAAGCGAGGATACTCAGGATCGCAGGGCACCCAAAAATCTTGGGCTTGGTGGTCTACTAA
>JBAUJD010000818.1:0-5376 GCA_049683515.1 Thermosynechococcaceae cyanobacterium
CGGGCAAAATTCGTCAGGGCAATGAATCGATCTACCATCGTCGTCCAGGTTCTTAACCCGCGATGGGCTGTAATCATTGCCGCTACTGATAGGCTAGCGCCTTTGTCTTCTCGATAGCAGTTGTGCACTACCCCTGGATAAGGAATTGGTTTGCCCAAGCAATCTTCGCAAACCTGCCCATCTCGAAAGAACAAGGCATTAGGACACAGCAACCGATAATTTCGCAGGGTTTGAATCACTGGCACCCCCTTAGATTTAGCCGCATAGTGCACAGCCGGAGAAATCAGCGGAAAAAAATTTTGGACATGGACAATGTCATAAGGTTTGCCAGCCTCAAGCTGAGCCTGCACTTTACGATAGGTTTCCCTAGACCAAATCGTTCTGGCAGCCAGTTGTACCTTACTTAACGATTGAACCCGATTGTTATTTTCTCTATAAGTATCTACTTGATGCCCCCGCTCACGGAGTAAACGCTCTTCAGACTCACAAGATTCATCTTCGCCGCCACGAATCTGATAAAAGTTATGCACACTAAAAATTTGCATGGTATTCGAAACCTGACTAACCTTGCCTTGTCCTTTAACTGCAGCCTGTAGGCAGGCTGCTCTGGCATTTGCCTAACAGTACTAAATGTGGTCAGACTAGGGGCTTACTGACCCCGTGTCGCTTTTGGTGCCATTGCCAAGCATGAGTCAAGATAGACTCAACGTCGGCATACTTGGGATTCCAACCCAATATTTGCTGGGCTGCTTCGCTGCTTCCTACCAGTGTCGGTGGATCCCCTGGTCGTCGATCTGTTTCGACAACGTTGATGGGTTGTCCAGTGATCTGTTTAGCCGCTTCGATAATCTCTCTAACGGAGAAACCATTGCCATTGCCTAGGTTGAAAGTTGCACTGTCTCCATATTCAAGGAGATTCTGCAGACCTAACACATGGGCATCTGCCAAATCAGTAACGTGGATATAATCGCGAACACAGGTACCATCTACGGTGGGGTAGTCAGTCCCAAAAATGGAGATCGCCTCTCGATGCCCTAGGGCAGTTTGTAAAACCAGTGGGATCAGGTGGGTTTCTGGCTGGTGGTCTTCTCCCAAACGTCCCTCAGGATCGGCCCCCGCGGCATTAAAATAGCGGAAACAGACTGACTTTAAGTCATAGGCCTTATCAAAGTCAGATAGGATGCGCTCAACCATGTATTTAGTTGCACCGTAGGGGTTAATCGGGTTTTGCGGGTGATCTTCAGGAATCGGCACCTGCGTCGGTACTCCGTAGGTGGCGCAGGTTGATGAAAAGACAAACCGTTTCACCGAGGCTGATACCATAGCTTCCAGTAAGGTCAACGTTCCAACCACGTTGTTTTCGTAATATTTGATGGGGTTGGTAACCGATTCTCCTACATAGGCATAGGCCGAAAAGTGCATCACAGCAGCGATATTATGCTCAGTAAAGACCTTGCCCAGCAATTCTCGATCCAGTGTGCTGCCGATAATTAACTCAACCGCCAGCTCATTCTCTACCAGGTCTTGATGTCCATACACTAGGTTGTCGAGAATGAGCACTTTATATCCTGCATCTTTTAGTGCTAGGACACAGTGAGAGCCAATGTAGCCAGCCCCACCCGTCACCAGGATTGTCTTTTGATCTGTTGTCATTTCCCCTAACCTCCTAACAATCTTCACTTATCGCAGTATCAGTATCTTTAAAGAGAGACCTGTGCCCCTCTTTAATTGATTTAGTTTTTCACAATACGTTGGTAGAACGTCTCTAGCTTTTGGGTTTGAGTTTTTACATTAAAATGAGTCACCATTCTTTCTCTGCCGCAATCACTAAACGCGCGCCAGCGCTCAGACTCTTTTAAGAGAGACAAGATATTTTCAGCTAGAGTTCCCCAATCACGCTCCTGTGCCAGCAGTCCAGTGGTTTGATGAAGTACTGCCTGAGGAATACCTGCATGAAATGTGCCCACCACGGGCAGACCCATGGATTGAGCTTCAACCACGACAGTGGGCAATCCTTCAGAATCTCCGTTAGAGGCGGTTACGCTAGGCACCGCTAGAAGCTTCGTCCGGTTCATCCAGTCCTTCACCACATGGGGAGGTTGCAACCCTAAAAACTCGTATCGACGTAGTTTTTGAGCGGCCAAGGCCTCAAGCTCGGCTCTGAGTTCACCATCCCCCACAAGCACTAAATTGACGTCCTCCAAAATCGTTTGGACTTTTTCCATCGCTCGGATCAGATACTCACAGCCCTTCTTTTCGGCTAATCGTCCGACGAAGAGTACTGTTTTTTCACGCTCTATGGTGAGGTCTGGCTCAAAGAAATCGGTGTCAACACCGTAGTAATGCGAGATCACTTTATCTTCTGGAAAACCCTGCTGCAGAAGTTTATTGCAAATAAAATCAGAGACCCCAATAAAAAGGGAAACCTGTTTTTTTAGCGCTTCCTTCCGTTTTAAGTAGACTCGAGTACTAACCGAATCTTGCTTTGCATAGTCATCGGTCATTGTTGCATCTAGACCATAAAAAGTGACCAGCATGGGCAGATTAAGTGATCGCGCTAACGGCAGAGCCAATGTGCCACAGACACCAAAGTGAGCGTGGATTAAGCTGGGTTTAAGTTCTTTTATTCTCCTGGTGAACTGTGGTGCTGTCCCAAACAGTTTAAAGATACCTTCCTGAGCTTTACCCACTAAATTTCCCCGGTTGATAACTACGGTATGATCTTCGGGTAGCGGTAACCCTTCGACGCGTCGAGTCCCCACATAGTAGGGGGTAAATGTTTCTAAATGCTTTCCCTGAGCAAGGATAAAAGTTTCTGAAGGAGGCAACAGTCGACCGCTAAAAAATACAACAACTGGTTTTGACATTTTTATTCTCTGTAGGAATTCTCTATATAGTTCACTGACGTTATTTCTCGCCGTAGCCAGCCGGAGAGTAGAGCTTGTTACTCGCGGCATCGGGGGAAGGAACTGAGCGATTTGCTAAACGGTGATACAGCTCAACTAAGTGCTTGCTACGTCCCTCCCAGCTATATATTGTCGTTGCCCGTACTCGTCCTGCTTCTCCCAGAGTGCTGCGGAGCGTGGAGTCTTGGGCCAATCTAGACATAGCTTCTGCCAATCCATCAACCGCCTGCTGAGGCGTCTGGGCCTGGACTTTGATCCCAGTTTGAGCGGTGACCTGGGTTGAGGGGCCACCTAGATCTAAGCAAATGACTGGTTTACCCATAGCCATTGCTTCTACGCAAACCCACCCACCTGAGTCATGCAGGCTGGGATGAACAAGTCCATGACACTGGCTTAGGTTCTGTAGCGTTTCTGAGCGCGGCTGACACCCTAGAAACTGAACTTGTTGACTGACCCCCAGCGACTGAGCTAATTTCTCTAGCGATGCTCTTTCTGGGCCTTCACCAAAGATCCAATATTCTGAGTTGTCGGGTAACTTGGCTTGAGCAAAACTACGAATGCCGAGGTGCAGGCCTTTCCAGTGCAATAGTCTGGCCATGCTAATAAAACGTATGCCTCCATCTAACGGGGGGGGATATTGGCCTAGTGCTTCGATCTCCGTGAGCGGTAGCGCCGACTCTGGAAAAATCTCTGGATTGACTGCGCCCATGCAGATCAGTCGGGCGGCTGTATCTTTAGTGGTGGCCCGTACTAAGGCGCTTTTACGAATAGTCAATCGGGTGAATGGGTCAATTTCTCCGAGGCGATGGGCCATCATTCGCGCTACTTCATAGAGGCGAGCCCGAAGATTGAAATCTTGCCAGAAGGAACTCGGTGCCATCTCTCCTCCCCCTACAGCCCCCCAAATAAAGGGGATGGGCAAAAATGCTAGAAAGCTGGGGGTAGAGTATCGTACGTAGGTAACGTGATGGATGAGATCGAAATTAAGGTCAGGGTGTAACCGCTTGATGGTGAAATAGGCAACGATCTGCCATAGGTAGTAGTGGGTAAGCTGTCCTGATTTACAGACCCACCCTAGCGCAGACGGCACATCACAGTAGATAAATTCTAGATTTGAGATCGGATGCTCGGCTCGTTCTGCTTCGATAAACGGTCGATTATCGTTTCGGGTCACAACCCAAACTTTTTCATACTTGGCAATTTCACTGGCAGTACTCCACCCAACACCGGGTTCAGAACCCATTTTAGGCCGACATGCATAGGCAGAAATCAGAATGTTCAACGGCTTGACCATGGTCATCTCCTGGTTACGAACGCAGCGATATCTGACATAAATCGTGCAGCGGCCTGAGGGCTATAGCGTTCCATTAAGCTACGGGAATACTGTCCCATCTCCGGCAGTACTTCTGGATTTTTAATGCAGATGCCCATGGTCTCTGCTAGGGTTTTGGGATCTTGAGACGCAAATCGATACCCGTTTTTGCCCTCTATCACCAGTTCTGATGCCCCAGCTCCGGTTGAGCATAGAATCGGTTTACCCATTAGCATGGCCTCTAGAACCACCATCCCCCAAGTATCTTCAAGGGTTGGTAAAACAAAGACATCGCTCTGTAGAAAGTAGGTTCCCATATCACTGTAGTCAACCTGGCCCACCCAGGTTACAACGGACTGTAAATCATGGGTTTTGGTAAATTGCTCTAGGGCTGGGCGCTGTTCACCATCCCCGACAATCAAAACGCTATAGTCATCTACCCCGGATGCTTTGAGAAGCTTGCAGGCCTCTAGTAAATCTTGGACACCTTTGCGTGCAATCACGCTACCCACAAACAGAAAGGTCGGTCGCTTT
The DNA here is from genome assembly GCA_049683515.1 of Thermosynechococcaceae cyanobacterium. Classification (GTDB taxonomy): domain Bacteria; phylum Cyanobacteriota; class Cyanobacteriia; order Thermosynechococcales; family Thermosynechococcaceae; genus RCC1774. Next base: position 4,753 of record JBAUJD010000818.1, read on the forward strand.
AGGATCTCAAACGTCAGCTCACTGCTGGGGCTGACCTTGACTAACGACTCGTTTACTGCTGCCAGCGTCCGCTGATCAGGGACTTCATAAGGCTGCTGAAATACGGAGTTTTCAGGAGCATGCAGTACTTTAATCAAATAATCTTTACCGGCTTCGCTGTTGCTAATGTAAGCATCAGCCAGATTTACCATTAGTCGTCGTAGGGCTAATCGAATCATTGAGTTGCGATAGTCAACACCTGGGGAGCTACCCTCATAGGCTATCACTACTTTCCAGTGACCAATCCACTTAAACAATAGGGCCAGTATCGTCCAAACACCAAATGAGCTAGAAAAAACGATCTGGGGTTTGAATCTAAATAGCCGATTGACAATTGCCGGAGATAGATAGGTAAAGTTATTACCGTAGCTGGTCCCGGACTGAGTCACGGGGACAACTTTTCGCTCTCCTACTATTTCGATATCTAGGGACCTTTCTAACCCTTTGGCAAAGCCGGGGAAAAGCCCTGTAAACACTCGGGTGTTGGGAAAAAGCCGGGTTAGCTCGCTCAGAGAGGGCTGCCAATAGAACCAAGCGGTGGGGACCAGCCAGGCAATTTTTAGATCAATCAACGAGTTCATATAA
>JBAUJD010000819.1:0-8701 GCA_049683515.1 Thermosynechococcaceae cyanobacterium
TGGAATTCCTACGCCGTTTCACTCCATGCCCCCACCCCACAGAGTATACGTCGAAGCCACAAAACTTTGGCCGATTAAACGGTCGTCCAATTATAGAAAATTTCAACGATCGCAGTCTTGCCAGTAATGCTGGGCCTCTGTTAGTCAAGTCAGTCGATGAGCCATTCCATTGCACTTGGCCTTGATATTCGTATCCAGTTAGACAGTTTTATTCCTTAACTTAACGAATAATTAAGTCATCGCTAAAGTAGCCCTCAGCTCTTGACTACAGACATTCTTCAGAGATACCGTTTCGATTTTCAAGATTGCTGAAAACCGTTTCTCTTGCTTTTTAGTCGCAGTCAATCCGTAAGTTTTTAACTCGTATTTCTTGCCCTATAGAAAGGAGGTTGTCTTCTGGCAAGTCCATCCCCTACAACACTTCAGAGACCTCTTCTGCAGAGAACTGAACCCGCCAGCTCAGTCGCAGAGAAACTCAGTGTTGATAAAGTCAGCAAGATCTTTCAGCTAAAAGGACTTAAGCAGCTCTGCGCCGTTGACTCCATCGCATTTGACATTCAACAGAGCGAAATTGGTATCTTGCTCGGCCCCTCTGGTTGCGGCAAGTCTACGATTCTGCGGATGGTGGCGGGGCTGGAGTCTATTTCTGCTGGTCAAATTTTGCTCTCAGGCCATCCGGTGACCGGGCCAGGACGCGATCGCGGCATGGTTTTTCACGGCTCTACCTCTTTCCCCTGGCTGACCGTTAAAGAGAATGTTGAGTATGGCCTCAAGGTGAACGGCACCCCCCGCGCTGAACGCCGTGATATTGCCAACCATTTTATTGATCGCGTCCGGCTCACCAAATTTAGAGATGCCTACCCCGACCAGCTTTCGGGAGGAATGCGACAGCGGGTTGCGATCGCACGGGCCATCGCCAACGGCCCCGAAATCTTACTCATGGATGAACCCTTCGGCGCACTAGACCCCGAAACCCGGTGGCAAATGCAAGAGCTGCTGCTCGATATCGTCCACACCGAAAATATGACAGTGCTGATGGTCACCCACGATGTCGATGAAGCACTATTCCTAGCCGACAAAATAGTTTTCCTTTCCAGCCATCCCGGCACGATCAAAGAGATTATTCCCGCGCCGCGACAGGGGGAAGCCAAGCCGGTCACGAAAGAAGGCATGTATGAAATCTCTGAATACATTGACCTGCAAAAGAGAATTATGCATTTGATGAGGGAAGTTGCCCATGATCCAGCTCGCTGAGCCTGCGGTTCTATCGGGCTTCGATATTAAGAAGCCTGTTTCTAAACGGATGCAGGTATTTTTAGGGGGGTCGAGCTGGGTGTTGTTCTTGGTGGGCTGGCATGTGTTAGCCACCAGTGGGCAGATCAATGAGAAATTATTCCCGCCGCCCCTAAAGGTGTTTACAGCCCTGTGGGTGCTGTTTGCCGAGCAAAATTTCCTGGCTGATGTGCTGCACAGTGTCTTTCGGATTCTGGCGAGTTATGGCATTGCGATCGCAATTGCACTCCCCCTCGGTCTGCTCATGGGCACCTTCCCCATCGTGGCCGCTTTTTTCAATCCCCTCGTTTCTCCCTTTCGTTATTTGCCAGCCCCCTCCTTCATTCCGCTGTTGCTCATGTGGCTGGGCACCGGAGATGAACAGAAAATCGCGTTGTTGGTTTTAGGCGTTGTCTGGTTCTTAATCACGCTAATTATGGATAACACCGAAGCGGTTCGTATGGAGCTAGTGGAAACGGCTAAAACCCTGGGGGCAGACAAACGCACGATTTTAAGGACCGTCATTTTTCAGGCGGCGCTGCCCAATATTGTTGATACCTTCCGGCAAATGCTGGCGGTGAGCTGGACCTATCTCGTGATTGCTGAAATTGTGGCTGCGACCAATGGCATTGGGGCGGTGATGATGCGGGCGAAGCGATTTGTCCATGTCGATGAAATCATGGCGGGCATTTTGGTGATTGGCGTCTTGGGTCTGCTATTTGACACGGCCCTGCGCTTGCTGCACTGGCAACTTTTCCCTTACCTGCATCGAGCAAAAAACTAACTGTGTGGAGTGGTTCATGAAAAGAAGAAGACTGTTCGGGTTCGTATGCCTGATGGTGGTCACCTTTACGGTGGTGGCCTGTAGCTCTCAGCCCTCCGGTGACTCTGGCGATGCAGGCGGTGGGACTGAGAAAAAAGAAACCGTTAAGGTCTCACTGTTCTCTTGGCCGGGGTATGGCTTTTGGTTTATTGCGAAAGAGAAAAATCTAGTCCCTGAACTAGATCTTGAGATCAGCATCATTGAAGACCCCTACGAAAGCTTTAATTTGATGAGTGCCGGTCAACTCGACGCCACCTCTAGCACCGTGGAGTATGGCCCCATTGCGGTGGATAAAAATGTTCCGGTGAAGCTGGTGAGCTACACCAACCCCTCCTACGGCACAGATCGCATCATTCTCAGCCCTCAAATCAAAGAGCCTGCCGACTTGAAGGGCAAAAAGATCGCGGTCCTTGAAGGCGGCTTAACCCAGATCTACGTGGGCATTTGGTTAGAACAAAATGGCATCGATTTCAAAGATGTCCAGTTTACCAACGTGATTATGGATGATGCTGTCGCCGCGATGCTCTCTGGTGAAGTCGCCGCCGGAGAGTTCTGGGACCCCTTTGGCACGCAGGTCATGGAAGGTTTAGAAGGTGCACGAGCGGTTACCAACTCCAGTGAAGACGTTTGGATTAAGACGGCGTTGCTGGGGGACGGCATGTATATGAGCGAGTCATTTTTGACAGATCGGCCTGAAGCCGCCAAGCTGCTCATGAAAGCCTATTTTGAAGCCGTTGCCTTCTGGAAAGAGAACCCGGAAGAGGGCAATAAAATCATTGCCGAGGGCTTGAAGTTTGATGTTAAAGATGTAGAGAATGTGATCGGTGCCGATGGCAAAATCTACAAGGGCGGCATTGCGGTCTTTGATTTAGAAGAAGCCTCGAAGTTTATGGGGTTAGCTGAAGGCGAACCCCCTCTGGGCATGAAGAATGGACAGATTAGAGACCATTGGGATTTGACGAGTGAATGGTGGATCAAGTTTGGGTTGGTGAAGACCAAGGCAGAACCGGAAGCGGGGATTGCCTTTGAACCGATGAAAAGCCTGCTTGCAGAACAGTAAATCTAGTCACGATGAATCGAACAATCTTGAATCCAGAACGGTTAGAAGCAATCCAGAAAAGGATTGTGGAGACGGCAGAACGGCCTTTAGAAGATGCGATCGCACTTCCCGCTGCCGCCTACACCGACCCCGACTTTTACCAGTGGGAAGTGGAGCATGTTTTCAAAAAACAATGGCTTTGCGTGGGGCACATCTCACAAATTCCAAACGTTGGAGACTACCTTAATCTAGACCTCCTCGATGAGCGATTGGTGATTACCCGCGATCGCGAGAACCGCATCAACGTCCTCTCCCGCGTGTGTATGCATCGCGGCATGGATATGATGCCCAGCGCCTTTGGTCATCCGAGCCAAGGAAACCGGCGCAGCTTTGTGTGCCCCTACCATCACTGGACCTATGCCTTAGATGGCTCCCTCATGGGCGCACTAGAGATGCATAAGAATACGGGGTTTGATCCACAAAAATGTCGCCTCCCAGCCTTCCGTTCTGAAGTGTGGGAGGGGTTTATTTTTCTCACCTTTGACCCTGACTTGGAATCTGTACAGACCCACTACTCCGGTTTATTGCCGTTTGTAGGACATCGGCAGATGGCGGATATGGAAATGGTTGCCAATGTTCAGTGGGATTGCCAATTCAACTGGAAAATTTTAGTTGAAAATTTCATGGAACCCTATCACCATATGGGCGCTCACCATAAAACCTTTGAACCCCTGATGCCTGCGGCTGGTACCTGGACTGAATCTGAAACCAGCAACGCCATCGCCTGCCATTTACCTTTAGCCAAGCGCATTGTAGACAATGACGAGGAATACCAAAAACTGATCGAGTTCTATCTGAGTCCGGCACTCAAGCCAGAAGATCACCAAGAATATGCGGTCTATTTAGGTGAGCCAAATTTCTTGTTGTTTGTCGGACCGGATCGGGTTTATTGGTATTTACTCCAGCCCGATGGCCCCAATCACATGACCTTGAGTACAACCCTGCTCGTCGCACCAGAGAGTAAACAGGCCGAGAACTACGAGCAACGCCTGCGGGAGGCCACCGAGAGCCTACAGCGTTTCCATTTAGAAGATATGGAAGTGTGTACTTCGGTGCAGGCTGGTTTACAAACCTCTCGCTATCAATCTGGTCCCCTCAGTCATTTAGAGATGCCGATCTGGTTGTTTCAGCAGTACTTAGCTCAGCAAATTAGAGGGCAATGTTGAAACCGCCTATCAGTCTAGACAAAATTTAGATGCGATCGCAATGAATATACTCGTCATTCAAAGTGGCACCCTCGACCCCATTGGGGTATTGGGAGAAGCCCTGATCCAACAAGGAGCTAAGCTGTCCACCTGGTTATCAGCGCAACAGGAATCCCCTCCCGAAGGCAACTATGATGGCTTGATTCTTCTAGGCGGTTCGATGAATGCCCATGAAGATGAGAAATTTCCGCATCTGTGCCGATCTGTGGAACTCATTCATCAGTTTCATACTGAGGGCAAACCGATTATGGGGCTGTGTTTAGGCGCGCAGTTGATTGCCCGTGCCTTTGGCTGTCAGGTCTATCCGCATACGGTGCCTGAAATTGGTTTTGCCCCCATTAAGGTCGCTGACCCCACGGCGACAGAACCGTGGCTACAGGACTGTCCCGATGACTTACACATCATGCAGTGGCACTTTGACACCTTTGATTTGCCCGATCAGGCTACACTGCTGATGACCAATGAAATCTGTAAACACCAGGCTTACCGGATTGGATCAAATATCTATGGCTTTCAGTGTCACTTTGAAGTCACTCCTGAAATTGTCATGGAGTGGCTAGCAACAAAAGATGAATGGGTTGAAACGCATTACCCTAATATTGACTCGCAGGTGATCGAACAGCTCAAGCATCACGCCCCACAGTCCGCTCGCTTTGCCGAACAGGTTGCAAACTTCTGGATGGATCTTATCCCTGTTCCCGTCTCTTTATAAATCCACGCTCAACTCGCATTTAGCCCTATGTCTTTCCTCAACGTTAATCCGCTTTCTCCTGAACTCCAGGCGCTACAGACCACGCTCAAAGACAAGGGGGTGAAATATGCAATGGCGAGCTTTGTAGATATCCACGGCATGTGTAAAGGCAAGGTGACCCCCATGAGTCATTTTGACCGCATGATGCAGGGATCGGAGCTGTTTACGGGCGCAGCGCTCGATGGTGTCCCTCAAGAAATTAATGATGATGAAGTCGGCACAATGCCCGACCCAGATAGCGTGACGGTGCTGCCCTGGAATTCTGAGATTGCCTGGTTTGCCAGCGATTTACATCTCGTCGGTCAACCCTTTGAAGCCTGTAGCCGTACTATCCTCAAGCGCGTTCTAAAGCAAGCAGAAGAGATGGGCTATCGCTTTAATTTGGGCATCGAAACGGAGTTCTTTATCTTCAAGGAAACAGAGGATGGGTTTGGGCCGGTGAGCGATCGCGACACCCTCCCCAAAGCAGCCTACGCGCTGCCGACGGTTTTGGATAACTACAAAATCATCGACCGCATCGTCAGCGCTATGAATGATCTAGGCTGGGATGTTTATTCCTTTGATCACGAAGATGCCCAAGGTCAGTTTGAGACCGATTTCACCTACTGCGATGGCCTCAAGATGGCCGACCGGCTGACGTTCTTCCGGTTCATGGTCAAAGAGCTAGCGCGAGAAGAAGGCTACTTTGCGAGCTTTATGCCGAAGCCCTTCGCCAATCAAACCGGCAGTGGTGCCCACTACAATATGTCCCTGGCAGATCCTAGAACAGGAAAAAATCTCTTTGAAGACCCATTGGATACCTGCGGCCTCTCAAAGCTGGGCTATCAGTTTATTTCAGGGGTCTTAAAACACGCCAAGGCAATTGTAGCGGTGACCTGTCCCACCGTGAACAGCTACAAGCGACTGGTTCGTAAGGGCAGCATGTCTGGCTTCACCTGGGCACCTGTTTATGTATGCTATGGCAACAATAATCGCACCAATATGCTGCGGATTCCTTTAGGGGGTGGACGGGTGGAGTGTCGCGCTGCTGATATTTCGACGAACCTGTATTTAGGCGCTGCGATGATTCTGGCGGCGGGGCTAGAGGGCATTCGAGACGGACTCGATCCAGGGGCACCCCACACCGAGAACATGTATGAATATTCCCTTGAAGAGCTGAAGGCAATGGAGATTGAAACCTTACCGAAGACTTTAGGGGATGCTATTGCAAGTTTCGCTGCCGACCCTCTGAGCAAAGCCGTGATGGGGCCATTAATGTACAAAACCTACATCGATTTCAAAACCCAAGAATGGGAAGAGTACCACTGCCACATCTCTGACTGGGAAATTGAGCGCTATCTGAAATTTTTCTAATGTCCCAAGTGCTGCTTTTTATACAGTCCTAACCTGTATTCATCCGCGATGAAATCAACAGCCTCTAGAGATGTCTGAAAACTGTTGCTAGTGAAAACTATTTAGTTATCATTCCTAATCATCTTTTTCAAGCCAGATGGGATCATTGCGTCGGATAGTGCCCCCCTGCAGAACAGACATGCGAATGCCTGCAATTACTTTGTTATGCTTCGCCGTAGTTCGCAGAATATTTAGGTCTTCCGACAGCCCTGCTTGAGCTAGGGTCGTCACTACACAGCGAGGGCATTCTGTATCGATACTCAGCCGGACCTGGTCACCAATCGCTAAAATCCCGCCCACCCAAGCATCTTCCAAAAAACCAACCTCAGAAGAAGCTGGCTCAATCACGAAATTAGGGCGAAACCGTTCACGCTTGAAGTCTCCTTCTGGGTATAGCTCCTGCAGCCGAGCCAGAGTCGCCGTCGTAATCGCATGAATTGCACAGGAGTCGAAAAACGTTCCCGGCGGCATCAATAGCTCTGTCACGGTATCTTGATGGGCTGTCCCCTCCACCGCAGGCCAATACTGGTCTAAGCTAGGAGTCTCTGGCACCGAAGAAAGGAGCTGCACCTCTCGACCCAGAAGTGTTGAAAGAACGGTGCTGGCGTCTGATGCTTCGCTGGTAATAGAATTCCCGTCAGGCAGCACAACTTTAACCGCTGGAATCGCTTCATGGGCCTGTGGTATGGCTTCAAGAGCAGCCTGGAAATCGAGTAACTTTGCCCACTTTTTAGGATTCTTGGCGCTGGCAATCCTGCCCGTCTGAATGTCTCGCAGAGCATAGGCGCGATCGCCGAGTAATCCATGAGCCGTCACCTCTGCAGACTCTATCGCCTCTCCCAACATCGACTTGACCGGGTAACGCCACAGCGAAGCGATTGAACCGACCTGTTCCCGAACCATAGAAAGCCTCTGTGCCACAATGCCGGGATGCTACCACAGCCCCGTGAGTGCAAAAGTATCAGGAAATGCGGAGAAGACCAGAAAAATATTCTGCTTTTTGCGACGCCATCAATCTCCGCGACGAGAACTGGCCGGAAGCAGTGCCTCTAACTCAGACGGCAGATTACTATAAAGATAGTGTTACCTTCTGGACCCGTTACGGATGGCTCAATCCGACCCCAACAAAGTTCTGCGCTTGCTTCCTATTGTGGTGGGGAGCTTAGGGGAATGTCTGCTCCTGCTCAATCGACTCTTCACCCCTGAACTGCTCAACTCACAGTCTCGCTCAGATGCCCTCGGTGTGATTGTCTGCGCGGTTTTAATTCTCGTCGGCTTGCTGTGGCGACAAGTTCAGTCCATCGCCCCCGATGCAGTTGAGTTAGAGGGCGAATCTGGGTTTGAGCTAGATGCCGCCTTGCCCGAAGCCGTCAAGATAGAGCTGGCCTGGGCTTCTCATATCTTACTGACCAATACCGTCACCCGATCTCTGGCAATCTACTACCGAGGCGAAACCATCCTGCGGCGGGGCGTCTTGGGACCAGAGGCAAAGGTGAAGTCGGGTGCCATTGTCCAGCGGGTTTTAAAGCTGCACAAGCCGGTTTATCTGGTGGCCTTAAAGCTGTATCCCGGTAAAGTCGAGTTTGACTACCTGCCCGAAAATACCCAAGGCGTTATCTGTCAGCCTATCGGTGACCAAGGGGTTTTGATTCTGGGAGCTAACGCGCCCCGCAGCTATACTCGGCAAGATGAAGCTTGGATTGATGCGATCGCAAACAAACTCGACCACACCCTCAGCCAAGCCCGTTCTGCCCTCGAAATATCAGGATAACTTCAGTGGATGTAACCTTTGCACTCAGAGCACCCAACTGGATCACAGCGCTTCGCTCTCATCTCGTGAGCTGGTACGTTGCGCTGCAGACTCACATCATCGACTGGGTGACGACCCTGCAGGCACAAAGTGCCGACTGGCTAACCTCGCTACAGAACGACACCATTATTATTTACTGGCTGCTAGTGGCGGTGATGGTGGCAGGGGTGATTGGCTCGGTCGTGCCAGCCCTACCCGGTGTGGCGCTGATTGTGGTGGCGATCATCGGCTGGGGCTTCGTGAAAGGCTTTGGCACAGTGGCGATTTCTTTGGGCGTTGCGATCGCGGTCCTCCTGCTTGGCATCGGCGTTGATTTTTTGGCAACATTTTGGGGCGCGAAAAAAGCTGG
>JBAUJD010000820.1:0-5427 GCA_049683515.1 Thermosynechococcaceae cyanobacterium
GTCCCCCACCGGTGGGGGATTTAGGGGGCCAATGCAGTATCTATTGACCTTTCCAGCTTCCTCTCACCGCTTACCGATTATTTAGTCTCGATTCATTGAGGTTTGAAGCCATGTTTAAACCATTCCGTACCGCCGCTGTTCTAGGAGCGGGTGTCATGGGCACCCAAATTGCCGCCCATCTCGCCAATGCTGGCCTGATCGTTTACTTGCTGGATCTGCCTGCAACGGGCGATCGCAAAGATGCCATCGTCGAAGCCGCCTTTAAAAAAGGACTCAAACAAAAGCCCCCAATTTTTTTCACCGAAAAAACGTCCCGGCGCGTCATTCTGGGCAATTTTGAAGAGGACTGGCATCGACTCGCCAGCGTGGACTGGGTAATTGAAGCCGTCATCGAAAAGTTAGAGGTCAAGCAAACGCTGATGGCCCGATTGGATGGCTTCGTCCGCGAAGATGCAGTGGTATCCACCAACACTAGTGGTCTACCCATTCACGCCATCGCTGAAGGGCGATCCGAGTCATTCCGGCAGCGATTTTTAGGCACTCATTTCTTCAATCCGCCCCGCTATTTGAAGCTGCTTGAACTGATTCCCACTGCGATAACCGATCCAGACGTTTTGAAAAGACTGGAATGGTTTGGTCGGCTCCATCTTGGTAAAGGCGTTGTGATTGCCAAAGATACCCCCAACTTTATCGGCAACCGGATTGGCATGTTTGTCAGTCTGCTGGGCATTCGGGCATTGGCAGAGCAAGGTTACTCCATGGGCGAAATTGATACCCTCACGGGCACGTTAGTGGGGCGTCCTAAATCGGCAACCCTGCGAACAGCCGATCTGGTGGGCCTCGATACGATGACCTACGTGGCTGAAAATCTGTATCCGTTGATTCCAGAGGACGAAAGCCGCGAGGTGTTTCAGGTGCCTAAGCTCTTGAGACAGATGGTAGAGGCTGGTTGCCTGGGAGCCAAAACAGGTCAAGGGTTCTACAAAAAAGTAGGCGGTGAGATTCTTTCACTCGATCCTCAGACGTTTAACTATCGGACCGCTCAGCCCATGCATTTGGGCAATATCAAAGCGATATCTAAGCTTAAAAAGCTACCGGAACGTCTATTGGCACTATACAAAGACACAGGCCGAGCAGGAGCCTTCTTTAGGCAAACAACGCTGAAGATTCTTAGCTACAGCGCTCACCGCATTCCTGAAATTTCTGATAGCCCCGTTGAAATTGATCGGGCGATGCGTTGGGGGTATGGCTGGCAGCTCGGTCCCTTCGAGATGTGGGATGTGCTGGGATTTGAGACGGTCATCAACGAGATGCAGGCTGCAGGCATTGCGGTGCCGAGCTGGGTTGAGAAAATGCAGTTAGCAGGCATAGACCGCTTCTATCAAGAGATTGACAGCGGTGAAGACGATCAGGCGGATCGCTATCCGTCAAGCTATGAATTTGTCTATCACCCTAATTGCGGCTACAGCCCCACCGAGACACCCAGTGATGAATTCACGCTGGCCCCTTTTAGGGCAGACGCAGGCCGAACACTATGGCAAAACTCAGAGGCGGCCCTGCTTGATATTGGCGATGGTGTTGTTCTCTTTGAGTTCCGCTCGAAGGGGAATACCCTCAGTCAGGTGGTTGTGGATGGATTCACTGAAGCACTGGATCTAATCGAAGCAGGTGATTATCGCGGCCTAGTGATTGGCAACGATGGCGATCATTTCTCCGCAGGCGCAAACCTTGCCGACATGGTGAAGTTTTCGCTGCAGGATCGGGTCAACGTGTTTACTGATTGTGAGCATGGTGCGATCGCCCATCTTCTAGATCGGTTCCAAGCCTTAATGTTGCGGCTGCACTACTTCCCGAAACCCGTCGTCGCAGCAATTCGGGGTCGTGTATTGGGTGGCGGCTGCGAACTGGTGATGGCTTGCCCCCATGTGGTCGCGGCGGCTGAAACCTACATTGGCCTAGTGGAACTGAGTGTCGGTCTAGTACCCGGTGCGGGGGGCATTATGACGATGGCGACTTGGGCTGCAGAACATGCCGCCTCTGATAATCCTAGTGATATTCAGCCTTTTTTGAAGCGAGCCTTTGAAACGATTGGCACAGCGAAGGTCTCCGGTAGCGCCTATGAAGCACAGGACTGGGGATATCTGCCACCGACGGCGCAAATTGTGATGAATAGCGATCGCCGTTTGTATGTCGCGAAAGAAGAAGTGTTGCGTCTCGACCACGAAGGCTATGCGCCACCACCGAAGCGGAATTCGATCAAAGTGTTGGGTAAACCTGCCCGCGCCATGTTTGAGGCTGCGGCCTATCTGATGCAGAAGAGCGGCTATATCTCTGAGTACGATCGCTTCTTAGCCAACCGATTGGCCTATGTGATTACGGGGGGTGAACTTTCAGCGCCAGCGATGGTGTCAGATGACTATTTGCTAGGGCTGGAACGGGAGATGTTTTTGCCTTTATTTGGTGAGAAAAAGACTCAGGAGCGGATTATGCATACGTTGAAGACTAAGAAGCCTTTGCGGAATTAGGAGATTCTGCATTGGCAATGGGGGAATGAGTAGATTACCCACTGAAGACGAGGTAAATGAAATGAACAACGCATATATTGTCAGCAGTGTCCGTACTGCCGTCGGGAAAGCCCCCCGTGGCACTCTGCGGAACAGCCGCCCAGATGACTTGGGAGCCGCTGTTGTCAAGGGTGCATTGCAGCAAGTTCCGAAGCTAGAACCGCATCAAGTAGATGATTTGATTGTGGGTTGTTCTTTTCCCGAAGCAGAACAAGGCTTCAACCTTGGTCGCGTCATCGCAATGCGATCCGGACTGCCCTATTCGGTTCCTGGTTGTACCGTCAATCGCTTTTGTTCATCGGGCTTACAGACCATTGCAATGGCAACGCAGGCTATCTTTACAGGCCAAGCAGAGGTGATCGTGGCTGGAGGGGCAGAATCGATGAGTCTGATTCCGATGGGGGGACATGATCTCGCACCCAATCCAGAATTGTTGTCGGAAGCCCCCGAAGCCTATCTGTCGATGGGGATTACGGCGGAGAATGTGGCCGAGGCGTTTCAGATCTCGCGGGCCGATCAAGATGAGTTTGCGTTGCGATCGCATCAAAAAGCCCTAACGGCAATCCAAAAGGGTCGCTTCACGGACGAAATCATCCCCTACCTCGTCAAAGAAACATCTCTAGTGGATGACCATCCCCAAACAACCGAAACGCTCTTTGAGATCGATGAAGGCCCACGAGCCGATACCAGCCTAGAAGCCCTGGCTAAACTCAAGCCTGTCTTTAAGGTCAATGGCACTGTGACCGCAGGCACCTCATCTCAAATGTCAGATGGGGCCGCTGCAACAGTGGTAATGAGTGAGCGCATGGTGCGAGAGTTGGGTCTTGCACCGATGGGCCGACTGTTGGGTTACTCAGTGGTCGGCGTTCCGCCAGAAATTATGGGTATTGGTCCGGTGGAGGCGGTGCCAAAAGTGTTGAAGCAGGTGGGTTTATCGTTGAGCGATATCGGTCTGATTGAACTCAACGAAGCCTTTGCGTCGCAGTCTTTGGCGGTGATTCGCAAGTTGGGGCTAGATGAAGAGATTGTGAACGTAAATGGAGGTGCGATCGCACTAGGTCACCCTTTGGGCTGCACGGGGGCGAAGCTGACGGCGACGTTGCTGCACGAAATGAAGCGGCGGGGGATCCGCTATGGGTTGGTGACCATGTGTGTCGGCGGTGGCATGGGTGCTGCGGGAGTATTTGAGAACTTGATGCTGTAGTTGGGGCTGGGGGGGCCAATGCAGAGTTCAACGCAATTTCTCAGACACCTATCAAAGCCATGAGTGGCACTGACATACAGATGGTGAGCGGTGCTCACCCTACGAAAACTCGTTGATTGCGATCTGCATCAAATATCAACTGACTCATCTCTTTTCATCCCGTCACAAACGAGGGAAATATCATGACTACTTTAACGATAATCGCAACTGTGGTGTTCTTCTTGATCCTGCTGGGATATCTAGGTGCCCCTCTTTGGATCTGGTCGTTTGGTGGCGTGATACTACTGTGGATTATGCAGCCTCCAATTTGGTTGTGGAGCGTTGTTATCGCACCTCTGCTAATTTTCAACATTCCTGCCATACGTCGAAGCATTATCACTGCCCCAATAATGAGAGGCATCAAAGCCCTAAAAATCTTTCCCAAGATCTCAGACACAGAACGAGCGGCCATTGAAGCAGGCAATGTCTGGGTAGACGGCGAATTCTTCACCGGCAAGCCCAACTTTCAGCGCATCCTCAGCGAACCCTATCCCCAACTCACCCCAGAAATTCAAGCCTTTCTAGACGGCCCCGTCGAGCAGGTCTGCCGCATGGCAAGCGACTGGGAAATCTACCAGCGTCAAGATCTCCCCCCCGAAGTTTGGGACTACCTCAAGCAAGAACGCTTTTTCGGGATGATGATTCCTGAAAAATACGGTGGCCTTGGCTTCTCGAATCTTGCCTACAGCGCTGTGATGGCGAAACTGGCCTCGCGCTCCTTCACCCATGTTGCCACCGTGGGCGTTACCAACTCCCTCGGCCCTGCCAAGCTACTGCTGCGCTACGGCACAGAAGCCCAAAAAGATCACTATCTGCCTCGTTTAGCATCTGGTGAAGATGTGCCCTGCTTTGCCCTCACCGAACCTCAATCAGGCTCCGATGCTGCCAGTATTACCTCCAGCGGTGTGGTGTTCAAGGATGAAGATGATCAACTTTATATCCGACTGAATTGGAACAAAAGGTATATAACTTTAGGTGCGATCGCAACCCTCCTAGGCTTAGCCTTCCAACTCCACGACCCCGATAACCTTCTCGGCAAAGGCGAACACCCCGGCATCACCTGCGCCCTCATTCCGACTAAAACACCCGGCGTCATCCAAAATCATCGCCATGACCCCATGGGCGTCCCGTTCTACAATTCACCGCTAGAAGGCCATGATGTGATCGTTCCTGTTGGGCAAATCATCGGTGGCGTCGAACAAGCCGGACAAGGCTGGAAAATGCTGATGCAGTCCCTCGCTGCCGGTCGGGGGATTAGCTTCCCTGCTACCTGTACGGGGGTAACGAAGCTAGTGGCCCGTGTGGCCGGTGCTCATGCCGTGGTTCGTAAACAGTTTGGGCTGTCCATTGGTCGATTTGAAGGCGTTGAAGAACCCCTCGCCCGCATTGGCGGTTTAACCTACATTATTGATGCCGTGCGGCTGTATACCTGTGGCGCAGTCGATCAAGGCGAACAGCCTGCGGTGGTCAGTGCGATCGCAAAGTCTCAAACCACCGAATTAGCCCGCCAAGTCGTCATCGACGGCATGGATATCCTGGGCGGCTCCGGTATCTGTCGTGGTCCTCGGAATTTATTGGCGAATGTGTATACCGCCATGCCCATTGCGATCACCGTTGAGG
>JBAUJD010000821.1:0-2346 GCA_049683515.1 Thermosynechococcaceae cyanobacterium
TGATCGCCCCGTGCTGCCCATAAAGCCAATCAATTGTCCTCGCTTCAACTTGGCCTTCGCTGCAACAGCTAGCTTTGTCATGTGGGCATAAAGAGTTTTGTACCCAAAACCATGCTGAATTTCAACAGCATTGCCAAGACCACCTAAATACCCAGCTTCTGAAACCGTTCCGTCAGCAGTGGCATAGATAGGGGTTCCATGAGCGCCCAACAGATCGATTCCGTTGTGGATTTCACGACCGCCACCAAAGACACCAGGCCGTGGGCCGAACTCAGAGGAAATATCTGGGAACCCTTTCACTGGAATGCCCTGGGGAATGGCAATAAAACGAGCATTTTCATCCTGAAGCGTTTTCTCTAAAGCAGGCTTGACTTCTCTTTTAAGCTGCTTAGTTAGCTTAGGAAGCTGCTCACGAATAAGCTGCAAACGAGTTTTTGCATTGAACGGAGCCAAAACCCCACCTTTACCGCCCTGGGGGCGGAGCGTTAAATTCTGGGTTTTTTCTCCATTGATCCCCGCTCGCTCTTTAAGCTGTTTAACTTCTGCATCAAGACTTTTGAGTTCTTCGAGCACCTCTTCGGTTGATTCTGACAGTTCGCTGTTACTCCGATGCATTGTGTAAAGCGTAGTGCCAAGCCAAGCTAGCGGTAAAGTGATGGCAACAGATGCACCTAGAATGAGCGGCAGTAGTTGAATCGAGATTTTAAGGGATTTTTTACCCGGACGAGGGACAAAAACTGTGCAGGATCGTGTTTTTTGCGAAAGCATGAACACCCGAAAGGAACTTCGTAAAGAATCATATCAAAGTCGGGGATCATTGTTAAATTTTTATTAACGAGTGGGTACAGTCTCGGCCTCACCAGCACAAAAACTCGTTATAACGAACGCAGCACAAACAGGAGCAATCAACCCATGGATGTACGAGCCGCTGTGGCCCATCAGGCCGGTCAACCTCTGACCATTGAGACGGTTCAACTAGAAGGGCCAAGGACGGGAGAAGTTCTAATTGAACTCAAGGCGACGGGAGTTTGTCACACCGATGCCTTTACGCTGTCGGGTGCCGATCCTGAAGGGCTATTCCCTGCCATCCTTGGGCATGAGGGGGCTGGTGTTGTGGTTGAGGTTGGTCCTGATGTTAAAAGTCTCAAGGCTGGGGATCACGTTATTCCGCTGTATACCCCTGAATGCAGAGCCTGCGACTATTGCTTGAGCGGTAAAACAAATCTTTGTCAGGCGATTCGATCAACCCAAGGTAGGGGGGTGATGCCAGATGGCAGCAGTCGCTTTTCGTTTGAAGGTCAGATGCTGCATCACTAGATGGGCACGTCAACCTTTGCCAATTACACCGTGCTGCCTGAAATTGCGGTGGCAAAAATTAGAGAAGATGCTCCTTTTGATAAGGTGTGCCTGATCGGCTGCGGCGTCACTACAGGGATCGGTGCTGTGGTGAATACCGCCAAGGTAGAGCCAGGGGCGAATGTAGTAGTCTTTGGACTGGGCGGCATTGGTCTCAATGTAATCCAGGCGGCTCGGATGGTGGGTGCAGATCGCATTGTGGGCGTTGACTTAAACCCAGAGAAGAAAGCCCTCGCTGAAAAGATGGGGATGACGCATTTTGTAAACCCCAAAGAAATAGAGGGCTATCTGGTGCCCTATCTGGTGGAGTTAACCAAGGGTGGTGCAGATTATAGTTTTGAGTGCATCGGCAATGTTGAGGTGATGCGGCAGGCGCTGGAGTGTTGCCATAAGGGCTGGGGCGAGAGCATTATTATTGGCGTAGCCGGGGCAGGCCAGGAAATTAGGACGCGCCCGTTTCAACTGGTGACAGGGCGCGTTTGGAAGGGATCAGCGTTTGGTGGTGCAAAAGGCCGCACCGATGTCCCTAAAATTGTGGATTGGTATATGAATGGCAAGATCGATATTGATTCTCTGGTGACTCATACGTTACCGCTTGAGCAAATCAATGAAGCTTTTGACTTGATGCATCGAGGGGAGTCGATTCGCAGTGTGGTGATCTTCTAAAAAAGGTAAAACTGGCTAAATCGACAAGCCCAAATTAGCACCAAGAATCGTGTGAATAATTAACAAAGCAAGGGCCGCACTCCCAAGATAAGCATGGGTTTTTCTGAGTGCTGCTTTGTCACCCCAAAAGTTGGTCAGCGATAGCGTTGCATTAGTTCCCAATAAAAGAATGGCAATCGCCCCAGTCACAAAATGAGGGCTAGCCCAGATCGATTCTCCCTGCATCACCATTGAGAGCGTGCCCCCAGTGGAACCCAGTAAAATAAAAACAAACATGAGAGAAGCAACCTTGGCATGTTCAGAGCGATTTTTGCTCGCCACCTC
>JBAUJD010000822.1:0-3354 GCA_049683515.1 Thermosynechococcaceae cyanobacterium
ATGGTTTCCTGATCGGCCCGAAACTCAGGTGGGTAGAGGTCTCGAATCTGAAGCTGGCTCTGCCGCTGGGGGCCAGAACCCACCGTTAACTTAAGGTGAATGGGGTTTTCACGGCCAATGGAAAGGCGCGGATCGCAGGTGCGCTCGACTTGGATCTGCCACTGACGGGCGCGGCGATAGTCTTGGAGTGCGATCGCAACCACCCCAAAATCATATAAAAACACCAGTCCCCAAGACATCCACAGAGGCAGACCCAAAAATGCCGCCACCAAGGGAATCAGCAGCCCTAGCAGCAAAAACTGATACAGCCGCCACGTCGGGATGGGCCGCACCTTCTGAGCCTTAAGAGTCGTCGGATCCTGAGGCTCACTGAGGAGGGTCTGTACAGTCGAAGTAACGGTCATCTCGGCACCGGAATACGTGCTAATAAGCTTTGGATCACTTGATCTACCGAAACACCATCAAGCTGGGCCTCTGGCTTAAGAATCAGTCGATGCTGCAGGAGCGGCAGTGCTAGCGCTTTGATATCATCTGGGGTTACAAAGTCACGATCTGCAAGCCAAGCCTGGGCCTGAGCAGCTCTTAGCCACCCCACTGCTGAACGAGGGGACGCCCCCAACAACAACTCCGGCTGTTGCCGACTGCCACTGACCAGCGCCAACAGATAATCTACCAGGTCTTCTTCAACACGCACCTGTCGCATCATCTGACGGGCCTGCAGAACTTCATCCACCGTGATCACCGGCTGTAGGTTCATTTTCTGGAGGTCTCGCTGTTCAAAGCCCTCTAGAACGTTTTGCAGCATCTGCTTTTCTGCCGTTGCTCCTGGGTAGGTGACCACTAACTTAAACAAAAAGCGGTCAAGCTGCGCCTCTGGCAAAGGATAAGTCCCCTCGAATTCCAGCGGGTTCTGGGTGGCAATGGTCCAGAACAGCGGCGACAGTGGCATCGTCGTCCCATCCAAGGTGACCTGCCGCTCTTCCATGGCTTCTAGGAGCGCTGCCTGGGTTTTGGGGGGCGTCCGGTTAATCTCATCCGCCAGCAAAATTTGGGTAAAAATGGGACCCTTGCGGAGGGTAAAACTACGGCTATTGAAGTCAAAAATACTAGTGCCCAAGACATCGGCGGGGAGGACGTCTGGGGTTAACTGGACCCGACGAAACTCAGCCTGCATCAAATTTGCCAATAGCCTGACGAGAAGCGTCTTAGCTGTTCCGGGCACCCCTTCTAAAATGACATGGCCCTCGGCGAGCAATGCAATCAAGAGTCCTTCAATGATGGCCTCTTGACCGATCACGATCTCGCTAAGCTGCTGATGGAGGCGTTTAAATGCTGTACTCAAGGTAGTTCTCGCAATAAAGATTCAACAGAGGCGACCCACGCCAACAGCTCTCGGTCACTGCGCACCGACGGCTGTAGTAACTCTAGTAATTCCTGTGCAGGGCGTCCAGTCAGGTTGGCCCAATGGGTTGAGATCTCGTCAGGATCAGGAAGTCTGTGACCCGATAGCGACATTAACCCCAGTTGGGTTGCCAAGGTTCGCTGAAAATATTGCCCCAGGGTTTGGGCTGCAAAATCAGTTGTCCGGGCGGCATTGAGGGTGCTGGCTAAGGCTTGAATATACTGCTCGCTGGCGTCTTTTGCTTCGGGCTTGAGCGTTACCAGTGCGCCAAAGCGATGATTATGGCCCCAAATCAACAGCAAAACAATGAATCCCACCTGGGCCGTCATGACAGCCACGGGGGTACGGGCCAGATAGTCGAGAAAATTTAAAGGCTGAGCGTCGGGCTGTTCATCTTTGGGGATGGGATCACGATGGCCATGCATCCACTCATCAACCCAAATCGGCCCTGGCCGACGTTGGGCCAGGGCCGCTAAAAACCGATAGTTATCGGCTTGATCGACCAATGCATTGGCTGCGAGCCAAGGATAGACGCATTCGATAAGGGTGCCGTCTTTGCTGGGGCTAGACCACACGACCCGTCCGAAATCATCACTAAGTTCTAGCTTAATGACTGGTTCGGCCGGATCCGCCCGCGCAAAAGTACTGACCTGCTCCAGTCCCGGTAAGGGTATGGGCTTAGGAACGTAGCGCCGCGTGGTCTCAACTTGAACGCGATCAGAACCCGCTGATAAACGAGAGATAAAGGGTGCCTCTGTTACTTGCCCCTGCCAACGCAGCACAATAACGGTGTTGCCGTTATTGATCCAAGTTTGTAGCGCTTCTTCTTGTTCAAGGCTATTAGCATCAAAGGCACCCTGCGCAAATCCGGTTCGCTCCCCAATGCGAATCAGGGTTTGGCCTGAGCCTGTGAGCTGATCGTAGCTGCGCTGCCAACGTTTGACGGGCGTTCGCTGCTCGATCATGTAGTCGTACCAGCCTCGGTAGCCGGTAAGCGATCGCGAGTAGGTCGATCCGGCTTGGGGACTAGGTGCAACCCACAGAATCAGCCCAAAGACCACGACCAGCAACAACAGCACCGGCACCAGTGCAAATAGCCAGCGCGGGGGGCGTGAGGAAACCGATGGAGAAGGAGCACTCACCATTACGGCACCACCGGACGGCAGGGCGCTAGCTCCGTCACTAGCTGCTGATAGGACTGTTGACACCCCTCAAATAATTCAGCAGAGGCCGGTCTAGCCCCGTAGTGCAACACCTCATGGGTTTGAATCAGTTGAGTCCAGGCTGGGGGAAGTTCTGCCGATTGGGGGTAGAGCGCCCACAGCGCATTCAACCGACGCAGGTAATCCTGATCGGTCAAGGTCGGATTTTGCGGGAGCCACTCCATCTTTTCTAAGTGGATCAGTAGCGCCATATAGAGCGCCCGACAGGCGGTGGCGTACTCTTGCTGTGCTTGAGCTGCCGTGGCCTGGGCTAGCCAATCTTGCGCCGTTTTGGTCCGAGTCGAAGTCTGTTGAACAGGGGTTGAGCGCCGCCGCTTCCGACGCAGTAACCCAATCACGGCTTTGGAAATCCAATACAGCAGAACAAAGGCCACCAAGAGCGCCACACCCTTGACCACCAAAATCAATCTTGGTTCCAGCCAGTTAGGCGTCTCGAAAAGTGGCAGGTCAGGGCTTGTTAATAAATCACTGAAGCGATTGGCCTGCAGCTCAGCCCATTCTCCGGTACGCCGCAGCAGGTTCTGCCCCTGCCAATTTGCCCGGTCTGCGAGAGCAAGGGTGCCGAGCATGGCTAGACGCATTAAAACTAATTCCATAGGGTCACAGACGATCACAGAACCACTGCCTTCGAGTGTAGGAGGTCATCCCCCCTTTTGTCAGGCCAGCAATACTCACAAAAACCCAAAAATGCTAGGCTGGCTGTAGTGATTAAGGCTCCTATGCAGCGGA
>JBAUJD010000823.1:0-2408 GCA_049683515.1 Thermosynechococcaceae cyanobacterium
GTAAACCACGGGAGTCCATAGACTGCTGAGAATTGCAGAACTTAGCGCGGTCTGCGGTAGACGCGGCCACACTTCAGTCAGTGGGCTTTCTCTAAGCACACTCAACTGCAGAGCCATGATCACTTCAACGAAGCCCGCCATACAAAAAACGATCAGTGCAATGGAGACAAACTCTTCTGCCATCAAACGCTGCTGCTTGATGCGCCCTACCAGCAATCCCACCAGCGCTAAGCCGAGGACATGGGTGGGGTGAGGAGCCGTTAAACTATCTTGAATTAGGCCCGCTGCAATACCGCCAAATAGACCCTGGAGAGCATCGCGCTTCACGCTCCAGGCAACAACCCAAGCCAGTAGCCAGTGAGGGCCAATACCGGCCAAATCCATGCCGGGTAGTCGCAGTGGCAGCGCTAGCGCACACAAAATGAGCGATGCAATGATCACGATGCCGTTGACGAGGCTTAAGGGAAGCGGGGATTGTTTCTTGCTAGTTTTGAGCATCAGTAGAGACGCTTACCCATTCAAGTTTGGCAATGGGGACAGAGAGTTCAACAATGGCTTGGGACTTGTAGGCCTGCTCTAGCTTAAGGGATTTTATCTTGCCAATGGTCAGACCGGCAGGAAAGAGGCGACTCAGAGAGGACGTCATCACGGCATCGCCCACGCGGACGTTGGGGTCTTTTTCGAAGAAATCAATGACGGCAAATCGACTCGATTGCCCCCGGAGAATGCCCATGTCGCGGCTGCGGCTCACGGTCACGCCCAAGCGACTGCTGGGATCAGAGAGAAGAAGGACTCGGCTGGTGTTCTCGGTCACTTGGGTGATGCGACCCACCAGCCCCCCCGGCGCTTGAGCCACTGCGCCTTCGGTGATCCCGGCTTTGGATCCTCGGCCAATGATGATGTGCTGCCACCAGTGATCGGCACTGCGGCCAATGACGGGGGATGCGATCGCATCCCCTTCTTTAACCGTTGGCTGCCGGAGCAAGGTCTGGAGCTGTTGATTCTGAGTTTTTAGGTCAGAAATTGTTTGCTGTAGTTCACCCGTTTTTGCATCAATCAGTTGCTGTTGTTTTTGAGGATTGACCTGAAACGGCAGCGTCATCCATCGATAGAGTTCAGCAAGGGATTCACCTTGGCTCTGGCGGACGGTCCAGGCCACGCCAATGCCAAGCACACCTAAAAATAGGACCGCTCGATATCGTGCCCACCAGCGAGATAAAAAAGACATGGGCACCCCATGTAACGTCTGCTAAATTTTTCCAAAAGACCCGGCGCTTCTTCTTCCTGGCCCTCTGCTTCAGTATCGTTAGTCAGCTTTCGGCCAAGATGGATTGAAGCAGTGCTAGAAGCCATTGTTGCCGTTATTAAACACGCGAGAGAGCTGCTCAAAATTCTCCAGAACTCGACCCGTTCCTAAAACAACGCAGCTTAAGGGATCCTCGGCGACATGGACAACAATGCCGGTTTCATGGCTCACCAACGTATCCATTCCTTTCAAGAGCGCGCCACCGCCCGCCAGCATGATGCCGCGATCAACAATATCTGCCGCCAGTTCTGGAGGCATCCGCTCAAGCGTGCGCTTCACCGCTTCAACGATGGACGACAACGGCTCTGTCATGCTTTCTCGAATCTCTGGCCCCTTGACCAGAACGGTGCGAGGGAGACCCGAAAGCAAATGTAAGCCCCGTACGTCAATCGAAGCATCGTCATTACTGCTGCTGGGATAGGCAGAGCCGATCTGAATTTTGATGTCTTCGGCGGTGCGTTCACCGATGACGAGGTTATGAACTTTTTTCATATACTGCGTAATTGCTTCGGTGAGTTCATCACCGGCTACACGCACTGATTCACTGATGACGCTGCCCTGCAAACTGAGAACAGCGACCTCGGTGGTACCACCGCCAATATCAATAATCATGTTGCCCGTTGGCTCATCCACTGGCAGTCCGGCCCCGATCGCCGCCGCGACGGGTTCATCAAGCAAATGAACCTCTCGTGCGCCTGCCTGACTGGCTGCCTCAATGACGGCCCGTCGCTCAACACCCGTTACACCACTCGGAATGCCCACAATCACACGGGGAGAAATCAAATTTTTACCGCCATGGACTCGCCGAATGAAATGCTGAAGCATCAACTCGGCCTTTTCAAAGTCAGCAATAACGCCATCTCGCAGAGGACGAATGGCAACTACATTGCCTGGGGTCCGTCCCAGCATTTGCTTTGCATCGGCCCCTACCGCTAGGACTTGCTTAGTGAGTTGATCAACCGCCACCACAGATGGCTCTTGTAGCACAATCCCTTTACCAGAGACGTATGCCAGGGTATTGGCGGTCCCAAGATCAATGCCAATATCCCGTGAAAATCGACTAAACAAGCCCACTAGATCCTACCTTTGCAACGTTGAGTGA
>JBAUJD010000824.1:0-1857 GCA_049683515.1 Thermosynechococcaceae cyanobacterium
CAATGATGTGTACCTGAGTATAGGGGAGCAATCGTAGCAAATCAGAGGTATAAAAGCGGTCTCCATCCCAGACTGCCGCCTGCAACGAGGAGCTGCCTCGAAATCGAATTAGCTCATCTTGCACCGCAGAGACGACAGACTTATCTAGTTCCTTCAGCCGACAATAGGCAACTTGCTCAAATTTTTCGCCATACACTTTCTGTAGGTCAGCCGTCATCCGTTGACGTATAGGCTTTGTAATCTCACCACTCTCTTGTGTTCGGAACTGGGCCAACATCCCCTGTGCCTGCAGCACGCCCCATTGGTCTCGGTACCGCTCAAATTCTTTGGGAGCTGTGAAAGCTTCATCAATCGCAGCCATCAAGTCATGGCGGTCAATGGTGCTTTCGGCCTGTAACTGCTCTTCTAAAGTAGCCATCACCCAGGGGGTGCGACCAGAAATCAGCAGAAAAGCTTTGTACTGCGTAAAGCCAGCGTGACGACCCAGACGCCCCAGTCGCTGAATGACTGTTGCTGAATCGCTGCCTTCAAAAATCAGTAGATGAATATCAAAATCAACACCGACATCAACGGCTGAGGTGCCGACGACGAGGACAGGCTGTTCAGAGTTCTGGAGGGCGGCTTGAGTTTGCGATCGCCCCTGCCGATCCACCCGGCCACTAATTTCTTGAACCTGAACCATGGGCAACAACTCAGATAGAAGTTTCACCGCTTGACCCGCCTGAGCCACCGAGTTGAGGATAATTAATCCTCGACCTTGGCGTTCAGTCTCTAATAGTTCTCGAATCAAGGTGACATTTTCCGTCAGCCAATCGATAACACCGCCATCGCCTAGCGTTACGAAGTCCAACTCAATAGACTGCAAAATTTGCCGATAGCCCGAAATATCCTCGCTAGTGTAGCTGCCAGCAATAACCTGAGTTTTCAAACCGGCTTGTTGAAGCTGAGCAATGAAGTTTTGCTTTGGGGTTGCTGAGGTAAACAGAAACCGTCGGGGTCTTCGATTTTGCTGTGTTTGCCGAATCATAATCATGCTGTTGAGCACCGCAGTCTCTTGATGAGGGCCAAAAATGTGGAATTCATCAAACACCCACAGATCAGGAAAGTCAGCAAGCATCATCGGTAGCCTCAGATTGTTATACTGCGGCGTCCGATATTGGCCGTGAGTCATCAAATGGAAAATGTCTGGATTCGTGAGAATAATTGGCTTTAGCTCAATGGTCTTGAGCAGCTCTGTGTATTTGCTGCTCTTTCCTGCTTGTTGAACCCGTTGACTTAGCTCTTCACCAAAGAGGCAATCAATTCGTTCTGCAGCATCTAGCTCAAAGGTTTTATGCCAGCCCTGCTGACTACGAGTTTGATCCTCCACCAACTCAATCGTGGGATACAGCCCCATAATGCGGAAACGTGGATCGCGCAAAGCTGGCAGATAAGCCGCCAATGACTTTCCATCCCCTGTCACCGCCGTGCTGAAAATAACGTCTGCATCACCCTGCTTAACTTCAGCATAGGTTTGCACTTGATGAACGGATAGTGGGCAACTCTCTCCGCTTAGAGCCTTGATCTGCTTGATCTGACAACTGTCCTGACAGTCTAGAGGACAGCTTTCGAGCGTATTGAGCCGCGAAAACAAAGGCTTAAGGATAACTTGCATAACCTTCACTTCATTAGGCCAAATCAAGCTTAAACCCCATGCCAATAAAGATGTAATCAAAAAATGACAACAATCAAATGCTAGACCTTCGATTAACTTTACTCATCTATTAAATCAGCAATAGATAATCCCTCTGTAGTAAAACAGCTACTATGCGACTCAGCCTCAGTTCGCCTTATAGTCTCGCTATCGAGGTGGTTTAA
>JBAUJD010000825.1:0-2341 GCA_049683515.1 Thermosynechococcaceae cyanobacterium
GGTCACACACAGGCCGCTAAGCACTTGTTAGAACAGGTCTCCTCAGGGCTGGCGGCAGAACTCTTACAGGCGATCGCCCATGAAGTTCGGACGCCCTTGGCTACTATTCAGACCTTCACTCGGCTGCTGCTGAAGCGGTCCGATCTGCCTGCTGAAGTCCTCCATCGCTTGGAATCGATTCAGCGAGAGTGTCGCGATCAGATCGATCGCTTCGGTCTGATCTTTCGGGCCATGGAGATGACCAATACAGACGCTTCCACTGCCCCCACCACGCTGCAGCCGATCTCCTTGCAGCAGGTGCTAGAAGAAAACATCAGCCGCTGGCAAAAGCAGGCAGCGCGGCGCGATCTGTCCCTCAGCGTTCGAGTCCCCCAGCAGCTTCCCTCGGTGGTGATTAGTGATCCGATGATGCTCGATCAGGTGCTGACCGGACTCATTGATCGCCTCAGCCACAGTCTCTCGTCGGGGAGCGAAATTGAACTGCAGGTCTCTGTGGCAGGGGAACAGCTCAAGCTAGAGCTAAAATCCCACGCCCAAAACTGCGCGATGTCTTCGACTCCTTCCCCGAAAACCCCCACCTTAAAATCGGTGGGGCATGTGCTCATGGTGCAGCCAGAAACGGGGGGGCTAAGCTTGAGCTTGCCGGTGACCAAACATTTATTTCAGGCGCTAGGGGGCAAACTCAGCGTGCGCCAGCATCAGCAGCAAGGTGAAGTATTGACAATCTTTTTACCCCTCAGTCCAGAGGGTCAGGCATACTAGGACTGGCGCTTGCACAGTTGATATCTATGCCTTCTGAGACTCAGGTTAATGCCTTAGCTAGCCTTGACTATTGCCCCTATGTTGATACCGAGGGGATGCTGCCGATCTCGCTGAGCGGCAAAATTGGAGCCTACGCAATTTTTTCAGCCGATCAGACCCTTCAGTATGTGGGCTACTCCAGAGATATTCTGGTCAGCCTGAAGCAGCACCTGATTCGACAGCCCCGACTCTGCTATTGGCTCAAAACACAGGTGGTAGAAAAGCCCAATCGGACGCTACTCGAATCGATTCGTAAAGACTGGATAGCAGACAATGGCGCTGAACCCCAGGGCAATGGCCCCGACAAAAATCTGTGGGAACAGGCCATTGATGTGAAAGCCGCGATGACGCCCGATGAGTTAACCCAGTACAATAATCCAGAGCTAGATGAGATCGCTCAAGTTAAAGTTCTCAAGCAAGCGGCCCGTCGTATTGAAGCAGAGATTTTAGACGTTTTGGCCGAGCGCGGCGTCCAGGAGCCACTGCGATTTAACCCTAAGCTCAAAGAAACTGGTCTATTGGATTTGAAGTAAGCCTATGCCCCCCGTCTCAGCGGAACAATCGCAACTGATTCGATCCCTGGTCCGACAAATGGGGCAACAGGCAAAACGAATGGCAACGCAGCCCTTTGAAGTTTCAACGAAGGGTCACGAAGATTTTGTTACTAGCGTCGATAAAGCATTAGACCGTCAGCTCACGGTTCAGTTTAGGAATTGGTTCCCCGACGATGGCTTAATCACTGAAGAGAACGTCCAGTCTATGCAGGCCTTCAATGAACCCCATTCTCGCCTGTGGCTGATTGATCCCCTCGACGGTACCGAAGACTTTATGTATGGTCGCCCCAATTACGCGGTGATGGTAGGACTGCTTGAGAAGAATCAGCCCCTTGCCGGTTGGGTTTATAGTCCATCTCGCGACCAGATGTATTGGGGGGGGCCGAATTGGGGACTCTTTCAGGCCAATGGCCCTGGCCCTGCACAGCCTTTGCTCGCCCAATCGCCGCCACCGCCCACCGCTGATTTTTGTCCGATTATGATTGGAGAGCGCGATCGCAACGCCTACGGCACGGTGCTCAAGCAACAGATCCCAGCGGCTCAATTTCAAGGACTGGGCAGCTTCGGCCTTAAAGTGATGGAAGTCATTCAGGGACGTGCGGGTCTCTATCTCTATCTCAATGGTCGCGTCAAGCTGTGGGACACCACCGGGCCCTTAGCGTTGGCTCGAGCCGCCGGTCTAGTGTGCTGCGATCTAGAGGGAGACGCCCTTGCCTTCACCGCAGATCGACTCAATCTTGATACCCTAGCCCATCAACAAGCCATACTCGTGGCTTGGCCCCACTATCTTGAAGTCCTTCAACGGTCCATTCAAGCGGCGGTTTCCGCTGCCTAACGTCACCCTTAATCTGCCATGTCTAGCGAAGAACAAACGAGCCTCTTTGAACCCGCCGCGTCTGCCCCGCCGCCCCTTGATTTTGACCCAGCACTGATTCCCACCAGCGCCCAGGTTCCGATTCCCTCAGGCACCTACACCCCCCTGGAAG
>JBAUJD010000826.1:0-5948 GCA_049683515.1 Thermosynechococcaceae cyanobacterium
GGGTAATGGCTCCACCCAACAACCGGGGAACAGAACCACAGGGTGAACTTTAACCGATGCTTCTGGCAAGCACAAATATAGGCGATCGCAAACACCTGAAAATATCCGATTGTGCCCAGGGCTGACCTGTTAGAGACTGGCAGTGTTGAAAGGCAAGAAACGCTGATCTTGAAAGAAGGACGTAGTTCTACGCCATCCGACGCAATTTTCGCAACAACCGCCCAGTACGGCGGGTTGGTAAACTACGAGTGCTCAAAAGACTCATGTATCAATAGCTCTATATAAAAATGATGAAACTAAAGTGGTGTATCCCTATTGTTGTCGGCATCGGCCTACTGGGCTTAACTACCTGTAACAATGGCAGCGATGGCGGCGATACCTCCGATAAAAAAACTGTCAAAGTACTCGGCGTTGTCGTCGGTGAGCAGCAAGACAAGCTAGAGGCAGCGCTGGTTCCCTTTGAAGAGAAAACCGGCATTGATGTCGAATATGAAGGCACCGATGCCTTTGCCACGCTGCTGCCCGTGCGCGTTGAATCAGGTGATGCCCCCGATATTGCGATGTTCCCGCAGCCCGGTCTGATGCAAGATCTTGCCAAGGCGGGCAAGCTGATCCCGATAGACTTTATCGAACCGTCGGCCTTGGAGGCCGCCTACCCCGAAGAATGGCTGAAGCTTGCCACCGTTGAGGGCAAATCCTATGGCGTTTGGCTGAGAGCCTCGGTGAAAAGTTTGGTGTGGTACAACCCAGAAGCGTTTGCGACTAAGGGTTATAAAGTGCCAAAGACCTGGAACGAGATGATTGCCCTGAGCGACAAAATTGTCGCCGATGGCGGTACGCCTTGGTGCTTGGGTATGGAAAGTGGTGACGCTACGGGCTGGGTGGGCACGGACTGGGTCGAAGATATTATGCTCCGCACGGCAGGCCAAGCCGTTTACGACCAGTGGACCAGTCACAAAATTCCGTTCAATGCGCCGCCGGTAAAAGTGGCCTTTGAAAAATTTGGTGAAATCGTCCGGAACCCGAAATATATTTCAGGGGGAGCCGTCAGCGTGATTAGCACCCCCTTTGGTGATTCTCCCAAGGGATTATTCAATGACCCGCCCCGCTGTTATCTGCATAAACAGGCGAATTTCATCTCTAGTTTCTTCCCCGAAGATGCGGTCCCTGGAAAAAATATCGATATCTTCCCGTTCCCAGAGATTGATCCGAAAAACGGGCTACCCATTCTAGTGGCGGGGGATGTGTTCGGCATGTTCAACGATACCCCAGAGGCACGGGCGCTGATGGAATACTTGGCGACGCCGGAACCCCATGAAATTTGGGCGAAAAGCGGCGGCTTTATTTCGGCCCATAAGGCAGTGCCGCTGGAAGCTTACCCGGATGAAGTGTCAAGGGCGCAGGCCGAGATTTTAGCCAATGCAGACACGATTCGCTTCGATGGCTCTGATCTAATGCCAAGGGCAGTGGGCACAGATTCCTTCTGGAGCGGTGTTGTGGACTATGTAAATGGGACAGCAGTGGATGAGGTGCTGTCCAAGATTGAGTCGAGTTGGCCGAAGAAACAATAATGTTTGATCCTGAAAATCTCAGTCGAATTTTAGGGGCGCTGGTCGCGATTGTGGTTGGCTCCGGCGGCGTCATTGCGCTGTTCTATGCCATGAATGCCTTAGTGACTGCGCTCCCGTTTAAGGGCAAGGCGCGATTACTGCCCTGGGTCTATATCAGCCCAGCGCTGCTGGTGTTGACGGCCTATCTTGTATTGCCGACGATCTGGACGGTGTTCATTAGCTTTCTGGGGCGTCGCTCCGATAAATTTGTGGGCCTTGATAACTACATCTTTGCGTTTACCGATGCATCAATGTTGGTGGCCTTCCGTAATAACCTGCTCTGGCTGGTGCTGGTGACGGGGGTGAGCGTTTCGCTGGGGCTAGTCATTGCAGTGCTGGTGGATAAGGTCAAGTACGAGGCCTTTGCCAAGGGGCTGATCTTTATGCCGATGGCGATCTCCTTTGTGGGCGCTAGCGTGATTTGGCGGTTCGTCTACGCCTATACGCCTCCAGAGTTTGAGCAAATTGGCCTGTTGAACGCAATTTTGGTGCAGTTGGGGGGGGAACCGATTGGCTGGCTCATTAACAAGACCTTCAACAACTTTGCTTTGATTGCGATCATGATCTGGCTGCAAACGGGGTTTTGCATGGTGCTGCTCTCTTCGGCGGTGAAGGGCATTCCCGGCGATGTCTTAGAGGCCGCTCGCATGGATGGAGCCAATGAGCTGCAGATCTTTTGGCGAATTACGATTCCGATGATTCGCTCTACGATTACGGTGGTGGCAACGACGGTGGTGGTCTTGGTGCTTAAGGTTTTCGATATTGTATTCGTGATGACGGGGGGGCGGCTCGATACCGATGTGATTGCCAGCCGCATGATTGAGATATTCCCGCGAGATTTTGGTCGGGGCAGCGCGATCGCAGTCATTCTTTTAATCGCAGTTATCCCCGTAATGGTGGTCAACATCCGTCGGTTTAGACAGCAGGAGATCAGTCGATGAGTACGACCCGACTAAAGAAAAAACGGACCAGCAAATTTGAGCAGGTTGTCAGTCACGCCCCGGTTCATATTGCGGTGATTGCCATTGCGCTGATTTGGACTCTGCCCACGATTGGATTGCTGGTGAGTTCGATTCGAGACAAAGATGTACTTGCCGAATCGGGCTGGTGGACGGTGTTTCAGCTCCCCTTTGATTTTACGCAGTTCCAGTTGCAGAACTATGCCGATGTGCTCACCAAACAAGATATGGGGCAGGCGTTTCTCAATAGTCTGGCAATTTCCATTCCAGCGACGGTGATGCCGATCGCAATCGCAACCTTCGCCGCCTACGCCTTGGCCTGGATGGAGTTCCCCGGACGCCAGCTTCTCTTTGCTTTGATTGTGGGGCTGTTGGTGGTACCGCTACAGATGACGCTAATTCCGGTGCTACGGGTCTACAACGAATGGAATCTATCGGGTACGTTCTTAGGCGTTTGGCTCGCCCACACCGGCTACGGCCTGCCCCTCGGCATCTACTTGCTGCGGAACTATATTGGGTCGCTGCCCCGTGATTTAATTGAAGCCGCTTCGATGGATGGCGCGTCGCACCTGAATATTTTTACGCGGCTGGTGGTGCCCTTATCGACTCCGGCCATTGCCTCCTTTGCCGTCTTTCAATTCCTGTGGGTGTGGAATGATTTGCTGGTGGCGCTGGTCTATTTGGGGGGCAATCAGGACGTAGCCCCCGTGACGTTGATTTTACGAAATTTGGTGGGCGATCGCGGTCAAGACTGGCACTTGCTCACCGCAGGAGCCTTTATTTCGATGATTGTGCCGTTGATGGTGTTCTTTGCCCTGCAGCGCTATTTTGTACGGGGCTTGCTAGCCGGTTCGGTGAAGGGATAGGAGAAAGAAACATGACTGGAATTGTTTTTGAACAAGTTACCAAGCGATACGAAAACGGGTTTGAGGCGGTCAAGAACCTCAATCTAGAAATCGGTGAACAGGAGTTTTTGGTACTGGTGGGTCCATCGGGCTGCGGCAAAACCACCTCGCTGCGAATGCTGGCGGGGCTGGAATCCGTGAGCCAAGGCAATATTTACATTGGCGATCGCCGCGTCAATGATATGTCGTCAAAAGATCGAGACATTGCGATGGTGTTCCAGTCCTATGCGCTCTACCCGCACATGACGGTATTTGAGAATATGGCCTTTAGCCTTGATCTAACCGGCGTTTCTAGGGCTGAGCAGAAAGAACGGGTGCAGAAGACTGCTACACAGCTTGGCATTGAATCGTTGTTAGATCGTAAACCCAAGCAGCTTTCGGGGGGGCAGCGGCAGCGGGTGGCGGTGGGTCGCGCCATTGTTCGCGATCCGGCAGTATTTTTGATGGATGAGCCGCTCTCTAACCTAGATGCCAAGCTAAGAGGGCAAGCGCGGACCGAACTAAGCGACCTGCAGCAAAAGCTAGGCACCACCTTTGTTTACGTCACCCATGATCAGGTGGAGGCGATGACGATGGGCACCCGCATTGCGGTGATGAATCAGGGCATTTTGCAGCAGGTCGATACGCCTCAAACGCTCTATGAACAACCCAGCAATATGTTTGTGGCCGGGTTTTTAGGCAGTCCGTCGATGAATTTTCTCAAGGCAACGTTAGAGGTTGCCGATGGACAGCTTTGGGTGGTGAATCAGGCAGTCAAGCTACCCCTGCCGGAGAGACTGCGGGCCAAGTATCAGCAGTATGAGGGGCATGAGATTGTCTTTGGTCTGCGTCCAGAGCATATTGCGCTAACCTCTAAGGGGGATACAACAGCGGTATCAGGTCAAGTGTCGGCCATTGAGATGATGGGGCATGAGGCGATTGTTTACTTTGCGCTCTCTGATGGTCAGCGCTGTATTGCCCGTGTGCCACCCACGCTTCAGCTCTCAGTAGGGGAGAGCTTTAAGGCTTATTTTGATATGCAGCACGGCCACCTCTTTGATCTTGAATCAGAGCATGTTTTGTAAAACGCCAGCGTTGCCTGTGAGAGTAGAGACGGAGCAATGTTGACTGAGGGCTGCTCTCATAAATTGGAATCAATCTCGACTCAGCAGATAATCTACAGTAACCCCCTCACCTATTCAGCCACCGTCAAAATCTCTGCTGCCACTAGCTCTAGCTCAGGGAAGATAGAAGACGAGATCGCATCCCCCTCTCGAAACTGCTGCAACTGATACACCCCATCTATCAACCTGTAAACACTCACCGTCGGCTGCTTGGGATCTCCGATATACCGCCGTCCCCCCAAGGCCCGATAATCCACAATCCAATACTCAGCAATACCCAACAGCTCATAGTCTTCAAGCTTTTTGGCATAGTCATCTTGCCAGTTCGTACTCGCCACCTCTATCACCAATCGAGCTGACGTTCCCTGCGTAATCGTAGATGCCTTTTTCCAGAGCGGTTCAGATGCTAATTGGGCGCGGTCCAAAACGATCAAATCTGGCACATAGCCATCCAAATTGCTCTCAGGCTTGACGCAGCATGTTCTTGGAATAAACCACGGATGATTCAGTCTTTCCATTTCGCGATCCAACCGACGGGTTAGCACACTGATTACTTCTTCGTGTTCCCCTCTGGGCCGCATAGATATCACCTCACCATCGATTAGCTCATAACAGTTCCCATCCTCTGGATACCAGTCCAGAAAATCCTCGAACGTCATTGAGCGTTGTAGCGCCTGAATCATGACTGTTTCTCCCAAAAAGGCTGGCTGGATCAATTGCAACAAGCCCTGAAATCCAACCAGTACTTATTTCTCTAACCGCACGGCATACCACTGCAGATACTGCTCAGTTCCCAAATCTAGCTCACAGCTCGTATTAAGCAAATGCTGGGCCTGGGCCGTCACCGTTGGCAAATTCTGCAGATCTTCTGCCTGCTCAGGATATTGCTGCAGAAGTGATTCCAATCGCGAGAGCATTTCTGCCGCCGTCAAAAACTGTTCCGGCTGTCCCGTCTCTAGGACCACGTACATGTCTTCGCTGTACATTAACGAATCAGGCATGGCAATAAACCTCAGCTAGAGGGCACCAGCCGCCGCCGGAGTACCTTCACCCGACGAGTGGCGGTAGAATTTTTGGGGTCTTGCTCTAAACTCTTTTCATAGGATTCCAGCGCCTGGGTCATCAGGTTCTTCTTTTCATAGACATGGCCCAAGTTATTGAGGGCCGTCACGTAGTCGGGCTGATGTTCGAGTGCCTCTTTATATTGCCGAATCGCCATATCAAATTGATCTTGGTTGAAGAGGGCAAACCCCAAGGCGTTATAGACCGGCGCACTCTCTGCTGGGATCTCTTCGTCGGCTTCTATAATTTTGATAGCCTTTTTAAATTGCTCCGCCGCCTGACCGGGCAGCTTTTTCATCAGGTAGATGC
>JBAUJD010000827.1:0-6281 GCA_049683515.1 Thermosynechococcaceae cyanobacterium
GTATGGCGTGCATTCTCTCACTCTCAGAGGCATTCCAATGGTCTGCTGCGAGGGAATCGCGGACTGTGGCGATCACATCTCTGAGCAGATAGCCCTGTTGTTGGCCGACGCTAGTGGCGCGGGTGATGGCTAAGTTCTGAGTTAGAGTCTGCACTTGATGGGCATCAAGACCCTGCTCATAAAGCTGTTGGGCGGTAACAATCTGCGTGGACATGGTGGCGAAACGGCAGCTCTACATACATTCAATGAGATGAGATATCGTTCAAGCAATAAGCACTTAGAAGAGGTTGAAATCGCCCTCAATAGTGAAGAGGTCTTACCTTTGCTCAATATCACTGTTCTATTGAAGGTGATGATTAATCGAAGGGGCTTTTTAAGCGTTGAGTTGCTGAACTGAGCCAAATAACTAGCTGACATCCTTCGTCTGCAATAGCATTTGCCCTAGCCTTAACATGCCCAGCGCAATGGTTTGTTCTGACAGATCAAACCGATTTAGAGAAAAAAATGGGCGAAAGTTTTTGTTAGAATGACAAGATTAATAGCAGCAGTTCAAAAACAGTAGATTCACGGTGGCGAGTGCTGTTTTTAGATGATGGCGGTTTCTGCTCAGGAGTATTACTTGTGCCCAAAGCTACCATTGGTACACTGTAGATAGGATCAGGGAATAAACCAAACATGTACCAAGAAATAGAAGGAACCTGGGAAGAAGTCCTCACTTATGCCCATCAACTCATGGGTCACCGAGTGTGCGTGACGGTGCTTGATGAGACAGAGAGAACGCCAACGTTAGAAACTGGCAGTCATATAGCAGTCCAGAATTCATCCACTGATTCGATTCTAGGGCTGTAAAAAAGTCGATACCGTTAGAGACTGAAGCTGCGTCATCGGCAGATAGATTTCCGTCTTTGCTGATCTGTTGACTGAGGGCGCTAGAGTCACGAATGAGTTGGTCAGTTTGCTGATTATAGAGCGTTAGAAACTGGCTCAGATGATCAGGGCGTTTCTCGATCAGTTGATTGCTGACAACCATGACGTCAATCATTGCATCAGAGACATCACGACTGGACAGCACAACAGTGTTTCCATCTTTTCGAGCTTTGGAGACGAAGGGTTTCCAGAGCATTGCGATCGCAACCCTAGGATCTGACTTCAACAATTCATAGGCTTGTGTGGATTCCTCCACTTCTACAACCTCAAAAGCGGCGGTGCCTTTCTACCAAGTGATCGCCAATCAAAAAAGGGCATTTAGCTACGGCACCTTTGATCTGAGTCGTACCGTTCTCAACGAAATTGAAAAGGGGACAACGCTATTTGCCATTGACCAGCAGCCTTATTTAGAGGGCTATCTGGCGGTCCAGTGGCTGACTTGGATTAAGCGTCATGCTTTTAGTTAATAAGGTTGTGGCAACATCACCGGCAATATATCGATTGGAGTAGTCGAGTTTCTCAGCTATTTTTTCGTAGGTAAGCCCTGCAAGGCATCCACTCAGCACATCTATCTCAACGGTTCTCAGATACTCTTGATCGCATTGAAAAACAGCTCTATCTGCTGCTTTGACGAGCGGTTCGTGCATTAAAACTGTGCTTACACTCATGTAGACCTCTTGCTGTCACGCTATCTCAGTCACGAGCTAGGCACCTCTTGAAGTGGAGGTTACTTAGCTGATCTTAGTGTGGAGGACAAGCGAGACTGCTGCAATCGGATTTATTCAGGTTTTTCTGCAAAAGGTTAGCAAGACTCAGTTCTGGGGTTGCACATCATCAATGGGTCTTCGCCGAGACCACTGTATTTATTTGAGGTAGGTAGAGTCTCCTTTCACGAAGCAGTTGCGATCGGTCAAAAGCCAAGGCGAATTATTTTTGTCATGGACTACGCGCTGGGCAAGAATCCGTTTATCTTTAGCCCGGTAGTCTGGAACCGCTTGCAAGCACTCAATCCGTTGACAGCTTGTGACCCAGCTCACACGATCGCAACCCCTCTGAGCCTATAGTTTGAATGTCTACAATGTTAGCCCCACTTCCCCTCGCCTAGAACGGCTCCACCATGAAAATTTCTTACGGTCTTATTGCTTTGCTCATCAGCCCCGTTGCCGTTGTTGCAATAGCACCGGCAACCTTTGCCCTCAGCGCCACTGAAATTAACCAGATTGCTAAAGATATTACCGTTCAGATTGATAGCCAAACCCCAGGTTCAGGGGTTTTAATCAAGCGTGACGGCAGTACCTATACCTTGCTGACCGCTGCCCACGTCGTTGGGACTGCAGACGAATACGAAGTGGTCACTCAAGATAACCAACGGTACTCGGTTAATCCTGCCAACATTAAAATTCTGCCAGGGGTTGACTTAGCGATTCTTCAGTTTTCGAGCGATCGCACCTATAAAACCGCCAAGCTCGGCAACTCTCAACAGATACCAGAGGGATCTGCGAGCTACGTTGCAGGCTTCCCGCTCAAGAGCCAAGCGTTGACCGAAACAATTTATAACTTCACCGAAGGGAAAATTACCGCCAACGCCAATCGCGCCCTTAAAGATGGCTATTCACTGGTGTATTCCAACAGCACCTTGCCGGGGATGAGCGGTGGTCCCGTCCTTGATGCTCAGGGCCAACTGCTAGGTATTCATGGTCGAGCTGACACCACCGATCGAATTGAGAATCAAAGTATTAACCCCGATATCTTCATTAAGACTGGATTTAATCTCGGAATTCCTGTGAACACCTTTTTGAGCCTAGTATCTAAAACCGGTGTCAACTTAGGGTTTCAGGCTCCAGCCACAGTGGTTAGCTCAGTGCCTAGCGTCGATGATGTTTATCTGCAGGCGCTCGATCAGTATGAGCGCGGTGATATTTCTCAGGCGCTTAGCCACTCCACTCAGGCCATTCGTCTAGATGCTAACTTTGCTCCTGCCTACTCGCTGCGTGGCAGTATTCGCTACCTCCAAGCAGATCAGCTTGGCGCTTTAGATGATTTTAATCGCGCTTTGCGACTAGATAGTGAGTTAGTGTCGGCCTACCTGGGTCGAGCCTTAATTCAGTCTGCGTTGGGAGACCCTCAAAGCGCAATGGCCGATTATTCCCAGGTTCTTAATCGCAACCGTCGTCACGCGAGAGCTTACTATAATCGCGGCGTATTGCGCCTCAATCAGGGCCAGCAGCAAGATGCCATGAGTGATTTGAGAGCCGCGGCTGATATTTCTTTACAGGAAGATAATCAGGCTGAATACCAGCGTGCCGTGGATGCGCTTAAGATCTCCTCGAAATCTTGTCGGCAATCGATTCGAGCAATTTGCGATCGCTAGTATCTTAGATATTGCCGACTACAATAGGATTGGGGCAGGCGTTATTAGCACCTGAGTCTCTCTTCTATAGAGGAACCCGCCAGGGGTAAGGGCGGTCTAATGTTGTCAATGATTTTAAAAGAAACACGAGATTTAGGGGTATTGGTTGATGAAATATCGTGCATTATCGATCGCAGGTTTAGCGATCACGCTCACAGCAGTGTCTACGCTCTCAGAGCCAGCGTTCGCAAGTCCTGACGGCATCAAAATAGCGGGCGTTGAGCAAATTCGCAAAAGTCCCAGTAAACGCATTGCGGTTTTAGATCTAGACTTCTCCAATGTCAGTGCAGAACAGTCTTATGGAAACCTCTACGGCGAGAATGGCCCTTCCCGAGGCATCAGTAATCTGATCACCAATCAACTGGTTAAAGATGGAACCTATGTGCTCGTGGAGCGTAGCAAAATTGATGCCATCTTAGCCGAGCAAAATCTGGGGCAATCGGATCGGATTGAACCCACAACAGCGGCTCAAATTGGACGACTCTTGGGCGTCGATGCCGTCCTGATGGGGTCGGTTACCCAATTCACCGTCGAAGATCAGTCCAACGATGTCTCGGTCGGTGGGTTCTTTGGTTTGGGGGGTAAACAGAAAAAACAGCTCGCCAACGTTCAAATCTCAACCCGCCTCGTAGCCACGGCCACTGGCGAAATCTTAACCGCAGCAGAGGGCGCTGGACAGGCCGATAAGAGCGGTGGCGGCGGCAGTATCTTTGGTGTTTCAGCCAGTACCGGGGGGGATAGTTCTAATCGGCTCCTCGGTGAAGCCTCTAAAAAAGCCGTCGATCAAATTGTGTCTCAGCTCGTGTCTGTCGCACCTAAGCTAGCGGCTCTCCCAGAAACCTTGCCCACAGTAGAACCCGTGATTGCTGATATTACGGGCAAGCAAGTCACGTTGAATAAGGGTGGCTCCGATGGATTAAGACCCGGTATGGTGCTCTCAGTCGAGCGCGTCATCAAAGAAATCAAAGATCCAGAAACGGGTAAATTGCTGCGGCGTCAGACCCAAACCGTGGGCCGTCTCCAGTTAACCCAGGTTGACCCCAGTTCTTCTGTGGCAACCGTTCTAACCGGACAGGGTTTTAAAGTGGGCGATCGCGCCAAAGCTGTTGAGTAAGTGATCACCGCTGCAGGAGATGTTTCAATATCACCTGCAGCACTATCGTCAAGGGGCGATATGCTACGTTTTGAAGGGGTTTACCCTTTTCTGTAACCCTATCGCTGTGGAAGAAATTGCTCAAGTTCCCTAAGTTTAAAAGCCCATGTTAGGAACACTGCTGGCAGGACGATACAAAATCATCAAATCTCTGGGGGAAGGGGGATTTGGCGAAGCCTAT
Source organism: Thermosynechococcaceae cyanobacterium (assembly GCA_049683515.1). GTDB lineage: Bacteria > Cyanobacteriota > Cyanobacteriia > Thermosynechococcales > Thermosynechococcaceae > RCC1774. The sequence goes on from JBAUJD010000827.1 coordinate 4,672, forward strand.
TTGGCAGAGGATCAGCATTTGCCCGATGCCCAATGCTGCGTCGTCAAAAAGCTAAAAACCGAGCACCATGAAGCCGCGACGCTGAAGGTGGCACGGCGGCTATTCGATTCTGAAGCCAAAATGCTCCATAAGCTAGGGCATCATGACCAGATTCCGAGGCTGCTGGCGCACTTTGAATAAGCCGAAGGGTTTTACCTCGTTGAAGAGTTTGTCGCAGGTCACAACCTTGACGAAGAGCTGGTTCCTGAGCAGCCTTTAGCAGAAGATGACGTCATCGCCATGCTGCATGATATTCTCACTGGCTTGGCCTTTGTGCATCAAAATCAGGTTATTCATCGCGATATTAAGCCCTCGAACTTAATTCGGCGGCAAGATGATAATCGGGTGGTTCTGATCGATTTCGGGGCCGTTAAACAGATGACGACGCAGCTCATCAACAATCACAGCCGTACGCCCCAGACGGTGTTGATTGGCAGTCCGGGCTACGTCCCCAGTGAGCAATTTCGTGGCAACCCCAAGCTGAGCAGCGATATTTATGCCGTGGGAATGATCGGTATTCAAGCACTCACCGGCCTGAATCCAGCCATGGGACAACTGCCAGAAGACGAAGAAACCGGGGAGCTGGTGTGGCGCGATCGCGCCCAAGTCTCACCGGAATTTGCCACCCTTCTCGAAAAAATGGTGCTCTATGATTATCGACAGCGCTATAGTTCAGCCGTTTCGGCACTCGCTGCGCTTCAAGCCTTAATAGACGCCCGAAAAGTTGCTGATGTAGATTTTGCTTGGGCCGAAACAGATATCGGCGTTGCAGAGGGCATACCGGCAACGATTGTGAGCGCTCTGCTTGCAGAGCAGCAGTCCGCCGATAGCGTTGATGAGGTTGCACCTGCGATCGCAATCCTATCTCAGCCATCCGCCTCTGCTAAAGACGCGATACAGCCCACAGCATTTCCAGAGATGCCACCCGTAACGGCATCACAGGACTCTTCAACCCGTTATCAGGGCAGTACGGCAGAACCAAACACAGCCGTCGCGACAGCAGCCATTCCTACCGTCTCTGCGCCCGCATCCGCTCCCCGCCCAGCCAAAAAGCTGAAGGCCGCCGCGCTAGGCGTCTTTGTACTGTTACTGAGTGGCGGCGCTGTCGGTCTCGCCTCGCCCCACGTTGAACCTCTTTGTCAGCTATTCAATAATTGCTCACCTGCGATTCGCTTCCAGGCACTGTACGACGATTCGACGGCGGCGGTGAAATCAGCTCAAACGGCTGCCACAAAAGCAAAAGGCATTGAAGAACTGCAGGCGGCACAGGTGGCGATGGAAGATGCGATCGCAACTCTAAAATCCATCCCTGAAACGGTCAAAATCTATCCGACCGCTCAGAAAGAGCTGCCTGAATATGAGAAACAGCTCCAGGCCATCAAAACTCGCGTCGTCGCCGAGCAGAAAGCTCAAGAACAGTTCCGGCAGGCTGAGGCTAACGCCAAAACGGCAGAAGAGAAGATGAAAGCTGTGGACACATCTGCCACTATTGCCACCATGGAGGACGCCAAGAAGCAGTGGCAAGTCTCTCAGGCCCATCTAAAAAATATTCCGCAAGGATCGTTTATGAC
>JBAUJD010000828.1:0-1618 GCA_049683515.1 Thermosynechococcaceae cyanobacterium
TCCCAACGACCTATCAAGGCTTCTGATTTCTCTCTGACGAACTTGAAACAGCCCTGCCCCCCTGGGACGGTTACCCAGTGTCTAATTTGGAATTGCTGATAACTGCTGATTCAATGGCACTGACTTAAGAAGGCAGAAAAAGGTTGCAAGGAGTGCATTCCGCTTTCGCTGTGAGTAATTATGCTTAGACACAAAAACCTTTCATGTCAGGAGTTTTTGGAAAATTGAAGGCTTTCAAGGGGAATCCAAAAAACTGATTAGCCTGAGATTCATGCCTGGAAAACCCTGATCTTGCGGTTACGTATTTGTACTTATCGCAAAGGTGGGATGAACTTGGTTGCAAGGTTGTAAGGTTGCAAGTCATGATGACTTCCGATACCGGAGCCTACAGCAAAGCGAGAAGTCGATTACCAGAGTCTCGCTTTGCAACGCTTAATTCCCGAAACCGCTGAGTGCATGGCGCAAACAGTCTCCCCAGAGAACCTTTGGTGTAATCGGCACGTCAAGGTCTACGACGGAACGACCATCTTGATGGTTGATAGTACTGCCAACTAGGAGGCATCTCCACAACAGGTAGTCAAGCTGAAGGCTGTGGATTTCCCATTGCTCGGTTGGTGGTATTCTTCTGTCTGATTACAGGGGCAGTGGTGTTAGCCTGTATTGCCCGCTGCTGAAGGCACATTTTTACCTTTCTACGCTGCGACGAAGTTTTCAAGCTCTGCCGATTGATTGCTAAAAGCAGATCCCAGTTGATGTTGCCAAGCTATGTCCATGGTGGAAGGCAAGACACCCACAAGCTTGGCTAAAACTTCATTGGGAATGGTCTGAATCTCATCTAGGGCAAACTGCCGTTCGCGAAATAACTCTAATAAAGCGATAGCCCGCCTCAGTGGCACTTCATCACAGAGGGTTTGAATAATGGCGATGTCTTCTAGGCGCTGATTAAAGGCAACTTGACGCTCTTGTTTATTTTCAGGCACTGTAAATTCAGCCTTGCCGAGGGTATGTATGGTGACACATTGCACATCGAACATACCGCCGACGGCAGCCCCCGGCCCTACAAATTCTGCATGGAAGGGTTTCTGTAAAATCAAGCCGGCTGGCTCATCTTTGGATAATGCTAAGAGCTGACCACTTTTGAGTAGCTCGATAGGTTGCGTATTGCGATTAGCGTCAGATTGAGTCATAGCAATTTTAAGGTCACTTATGCATATTGAGTAGCCGCTCAGAAGCACTGATAAATCTAGCAGTAGCGGTTGCGGAAATGTGGAGCTTCAAACCATAAGACCCTGATGGAATAAAACCAACTATCAATGGGGTAAAACAGAGGTCTTAGGATGCGCTTGCAAGATGAAACGATAAAAGCATCATCTTTACAATTCTCTGCATTTTGATTGAAACTGGCGTCGGTGATTACACCGAATCCTTGACTATGTCTATGATGCCCAGTCAAAACGGATGGTCAAGCATTCGCTTGATATCTTTTTAATTCTCAGGAGTGTTAACGTCTGGCATACCCACATTTCTTTCAAGGCCGAAGCCACCGCCACCAGGGGTTTTAATGATCAAGCGATCGCCACTCTCGACCGTTGCCGTTATGCAACTAGGCCACTGCGTG